>JBARNF010000780.1:0-5579 GCA_049802835.1 Bradyrhizobium sp. | reverse complement strand
ACCGCTGTTCTGCTGGTTGCCGGGCAGCTCGTTGTTGACGGTGACCTGGCCGTTGTTGTCGGCGGTCGAGCTCTGCTCTTCGCGGGTCTGGCTCGAACGCAGCACGCGGCCCTCGGGGTCGAACTTGTCCGAGGTCTGGGTGACCTTGTTGAAGTCGAAATCGGCCGAGAGCTGGACGCGGGCGCGGCCGGAGCCGACCACGGAGGACACGATGTCCTCGACCTGCTTGCGCATCCGCTTCTCGAAGGCGGTGCGGCGCTCGTCGCCGACCGCCTGGTCGATATCGGAAACCGATCCGTCGGCAAGCAGCTGGCCGGCCTCGTCGACGATCGAAACCCGCTGCGGCTTCAGGCCATTGACGGCGGAGGCGACGAGATGGCGGATGGCGCGGATCTGCGCCGGCTCGAGCGCGCCGCGCACGCGCACGACGATCGAGGCCGACGGCTCCGGGGTCTCGCGCGAGAACAGCGGCCGTTCGGGCAGCACGAGATGGACGCGCGCGGCCTGGACACGGTCGATGGCGCGGATGGTCCGGGCGAGTTCGCCCTCGAGCGCCCGCAGATGATTGATGTTCTGGACGAAGCTCGTGGTCCCCAGCGCGTCCGACTTGTCGAAGATCTCGTAGCCGACGCCGCCGCCCTTGGGCAGGCCGCCCTCGGCGAGCTTCATGCGCAGCCGGGTGACCTTGTCCTTCGGGACCAGGATCACGCTGCCTTCATTGCGCATCTCGAAGGGAATGCCCTGGCGCTCGAGATCCTTGATGATGCTGGAGGAGTCGTCCAGGCCGAGGTCGGTGAACAGCGTCGTCATCTGCGGCGCCGTCACGCGCATGATGACGAAGCCGAAGAAGCCGATCAAAGCTGCCGTGACCGCGATCATGGCGGTGAGCCGCGCGGCGCCCAAACCCTTCAGAAAGTCCAAGAGACCTTGCAAGCAACTGCCCCACAGTTCGGCATTCGACAGGTGGCTGCTGGAAGGCGATTTGAGCTTCGCGGACCTTTACGGCCGATTGCAGAGAACGCGAAATTCAATCCGAACCTTCAGCCGACACCTGCATTCCAGGTGGCCGCTCGATCCCGACTGCCGCGCCCGACCTCTCGGGAGAGGTTCGCGGAATCTGAATCGGACCACTGGGCAATTATTGCCTATGGGAAGGTTTCGATATGGTTAACGATGGTTAAGACGTCCTAACAAAGTCTGGATATGCGAAAAATCGGCTTGGCGGGGCCAAGCCGATTTTCAGGAAAATCCCGTCGTCGCGTAAACGCTTTATTGACGATATTGCTGGATTCGGGTGGTGCGCAGACCGGCGAGACCGTGCTGGTCGATCGAGAACTGCCACGACAGGAATTCGTCGACGGTCAGGGTGTAGCGGCTGCACGCTTCTTCGAGGGACAGCAATCCGCCGCGAACGGCAGCGACGACTTCGGCCTTGCGGCGAATGACCCACCTCTTGGTGCCTGGCGCAGGCAAATCCGCGATGGTGAGCGGGCTGCCGTCAGGCCCGATGACGTATTTCACCCTCGGGCGATGGGGTTCTGTCATGGCGTACTCACAAACTCTTAACCACTGAACTCACGGTAAGACCCTACGCCGCCTCGCTTAAAATTTGCCTAAGCAAAGGGCGCGAATTCGGGGCTTGGCGCAAACGCCGCCGCTCCCGGTGCCGCGAGGCCCCGGGAGCGTGATCGTGGTAAATGATTGGTTAAGAGTTTCCGCAGCTTACGCCGACGTGTCACCGCCGCAGCTGAGCTTGATGCTCACGCTCAGCTGCAAGTGCATCTGCTGTCTCAAGAGCCGGTAGCGGCACGTGAGAGCTAGCCGACGATCCGCTGGATCTGGTTGACCGTGTAGGTCTGGCCGCCGATCGTCAGCAATGGCGGCTGCTGGGTCAGGTCGACCGAGGACACCGCGCCCTGGACCTGGGTCGAGATCGCAACGGGATTGCCATTGGTGGCGTCGGTCGCCACCGTCGTGATCTTGTACTGTCCGTCCGGCCATTGCGTGCCATCATTGCCCTGGCCATTCCAGCCGTAGGTCTGGTTGTCACCGGCGATGGCCGTATATTTGCCGGTGAAGACGGTCTGCCCGGCTTTGTTGATGATGTTGACCGTCAGATTGCAGTTCTTGGGGATGCTGAGGCCCCAGCTTGCCTTTCCACTGGTCAGGCTGGTCGTGTCGCCGGCGACGACCGCGGTCTTGCCGACGAAGGCCAGCGCCTGGGTTGCCTGTACCGACTGCTGCATCGTCAGCAGCGACGCCAGCTGGTCGTTGGTCTTGAGCTGCTGCTCGACGCCGGCGAATTGCACCAGCTGCTGGGTGAACTGGTTGGTGTCCAGCGGATCGAGCGGATTCTGGTTCTGTAGCTGCGTCGTCAGCAACGTCAGAAAGGTCTGGAAGTTGCCCGCGATCGTCGAGCCCGTGTTCGAGCCCTTGTTGTTGCCCGATGAAGAGTTCGAGGGGGTCGTGCCCGAGACTGGCGGGCTTGCCGTGATTGCGTCGCCGATTGCCATGGAAGCCTCCTGTTAAACCCTGATGTCGACGCCGCCTTGCGCGCCGAGCATGCGTCCGTAGGACCGTCCGGCGAGCTGGGCCGGCACGGTTTCGTCCTCGGTCACGATCAGGCGTTGTGCGTTACCGTTTTGTTGATTGTCGCCGCCGTTCTGGCCGGACGAGGTCTGGTCGCGGAGCGAGAATTGCAGCCCGCTGTCGCTGGTCTTGAGACCGGCGTCCTGCAGCGCCTGCTGCAGCTGCGGCACGGTCTGCTGCAGCATCGAGAGCGTTTCGGGCTTCTCGACCCGCAGATGGGAGGTGACCTGGCCGTTGCGGTCGACGTCGATGCGGACATCGATGCGGCCGAGCTCGGCAGGATCAAGACGAATCTCGAAGCGGCTCTTGCCGTTGAGCGCGGACGCCGCGATTTCGACCGCGAGCCCGTGCAGCGGCACGGCTGCGGCCGTCGCTGCCGTCGCAGTCAGGTTGGCGGAGGTGATCTGGGCCGTCGAAGAGGTCGGGGGCGACAGCTGCGACTGCAGCGCGGCCCCGGCCTGGGCGGTTGGATCGGGCGCCGGAACGTTGGTCTGGCCGTTGGGTTGCGCGACGCCGTGCTCATGCGCGACCGGTGCCGGCGCATTGGCGGTATCCTTGGTCGGCCCGTCGATGCCGCCGCCGTCCGGCTTGGCAGCCACGGCAGGCTGTTGCGCGATACCGCTGCCCTGGCTCGGTTGATGGGCGCTTGGCGTCGTGACGTTGTTCTGTTCCGGGGTCTTGGCCGCTTCGCCGGTGACGAGACCCGTCTTGACCTGGCTGCCCGGCTTGCCCGTCGCCTTGCCGTTGCCCGGAGTGGCGGCATCGAGCGCGGTTGCGAAGGTCGCATCTGCCGTGACGACCGTGTCGCCGGACGCCGGGGTGGTCGTATCGGAGGCGGCCGCCGTGGAGGCAGCTTCGCCCGCCCCCTTGGCCGTGCCGGCGGACTTGGCGGCCGCGGCCATCAATCCTGCGGTGGCATCGCTCGCTCCGTTCATGCCGGCACTGGCGATCCCGGTCGGCACGGTCGCGGCCGGCGCGGCGGCAGAGCCGTCGCCTTCCGGCGCGGCAACGCTCGTAGCGGCATCGGCCAGGACGATTCCGGGCTGAATCACGGCAGCCACTGGAACCGGGATTGCCGCCGTTTGATCGACAGCCGCGGGTGTGGCGGTCGTATCCGCGCCGCTCTGGTCGCCGTCTTTCTTGACAGCGGACTTGCCATTCGCGGCTCCAGCCGTATCGGTGCCGGTCGTATCGAGCCCGGTCTTGGCGGATTTGTCGCTGGCGGCGTCCGATGTCGTATCGGAGCTCGGCTTGTCGCTGCGATCGGTTCGGGGGCTGCCGTCAGTCTTGTCCTGGGACCTGGCCTGGTTCGTTCGGTCGGAATCCGTGCGCGAAGGCTCGCGGCTTGGGCTCGATCCGGCGCTGCTGGCGCGGGGCGCCGGCGATGGAGAGGTGGACGGGGACGACGTCGACGGATCTGGCGGCGTCGCGGCATCGACCAGCGCCGAGAAGCTGTCGGACCGCTGAGAGGTGTCCTGGCGCGACGGCTTCGGCGTTGCGGTCTTGAGGGCCGGCCCGGCCTGGATGTCTGACGTGACGCTGAACACCTTGGAACCTCTCGCAATGAACTCGATAGCCTAATCAGCAAGGAGCGGGCCAAGGCGGCATGAATCCATATTTATCACGATATCAATGACTTAGGAATGAGGCTGGCAGCTGCCACCGGCGCTGCGTCACCGCCATTTCTGCCCGCCCCGGCAAGATTTGCCGCGGTCAACAGCGGCCAGCGCGATTGCTTCGCAGGATGTGCACCTATATTAATGCCATGTGCCTCTCGCGCCGTTTCCGACCAGGCGAGCTTGTCCGGAGATCGCTGGAGGCCAGCCACCCGCAAAGGCGGCGCATGCGAGGTGTTCCCGCGCCGGGAACCTATCGTTTGACGCTGCGATCGCAGTGACCTGACCATGCTCAACAGTCTCGATCTCGAAGGCCGTCCTGAAGACACCAGGGTCGTCGTCGCCATGTCCGGCGGCGTGGACTCCTCGGTGACGGCTGCGCTGTTGAAGTCCGAGGGATACGACGTCGTCGGTATCACGCTCCAGCTCTACGACCATGGCGCGGCGGTCCACCGCAAGGGCGCCTGCTGCGCCGGCCAGGACATCCATGACGCGCGCAACGTTGCCGAGCGCTTGGGCATTCCGCACTACGTGCTGGACTACGAAGATCGATTCCGTGAATCGGTGATCGACAATTTCGCCGCGAGCTACGCGTCGGGCGAGACGCCGGTGCCCTGCATCGAGTGCAACCGGGCGATCAAGTTCGGCGATCTGCTCAAGACCGCGCGTGAGCTCGGCGCCTCGGTGCTGGCGACCGGGCATTACGTCGCCTCGCGCCGGCTGGCGGATGGATCGCGCGCGCTCACTTGTGCCGCGGATGCTGATCGCGACCAGAGCTATTTCCTGTTCGCAACCACGCGCGAGCAGCTCGACTACTTACGCTTTCCGCTCGGCGACATGACCAAGCCGGAGGTGCGCGAGCTGGCGCGGCGCTTCGGCCTCGAGGTCGCCGACAAGCACGACAGCCAGGACATCTGCTTCGTGCCGACCGGGCGCTACACCGATATCATCGGCAAGCTGCGTCCGAACGCGATGGAGCCGGGCGACATCGTCGATCTCGGCGGCCGGGTGCTCGGCGCGCATCACGGCATCGCCAACTACACGATCGGGCAGCGCAAGGGACTTGGCATCGCCGCCGGCGCGCCGCTGTACGTGATCAAGCTGGAGGTCGCGACCCGCCGCGTCGTGGTCGGTCCGCGCGAGGCGTTGCGCACGCATCGGATGACGCTGCGCGAGGTCAACTGGATCGGTGACGGCGCGCTCGATGCTGCCGTGCGCGACGGTCTCGAATTGTTCGTCCGGGTGCGTTCGACCCGTCCGCCACAGCCGGCCTGGCTGCGCGGCGCTGATGGCCACTACGACGTCGAGCTCGTCGGCGGCGAAGAGGGCGTCTCGCCCGGCCAGGCCTGCGTGTTCTACGATGCAGCCGCGGGC
>JBARNF010000779.1:0-2403 GCA_049802835.1 Bradyrhizobium sp. | reverse complement strand
CCTTCAGCATCGTCAGCACCACGAATTGCGGATGCGTCAGGCCGGTCGAGGTGAGCGCACGATCGAGCGACAGCCGCACCGCGGCCTGCGCCTGGCGCAGGAGATAAGCGAGGTAGCCGTCCTCGCCGCGCTTGCCTTCGCCGGGCGATGGTGGGCGCACGGCCGGGCGCCTGGCTTTGCGCTTGGCTGCCGGCCTGGCGCGCCGCGTCGACCTTGCCGCCCGCGGCGTTGATGACGTCGGCTTGCGCGTCAAATCAGACCTCTGATAAGTTATCAGAGGTCTGATAACAGGGAAGGTGAAGCATGTCACATGCGCGCAGCGAGTATACGACTTTCAGGAGCCAGGCGCCGGAGCTCTATGAGGCCATTCTGGCGGTGAGCCAGCAGGCCGCGAAAGCCGGCCTGGACAAGCAGCTGCTCGAGCTCGTGAAGATCCGCGCATCACAGATCAACGGCTGTGCGTTCTGCGTGCAGCATCATGTATTGCTGGCCGAGAAGCTCGGCATCTCCGCCGACAAGATCAACCTCGTCGTGGTCTGGCGCGAGGCGCCGCAATTCTCCGCGCGCGAGCGCGCGGCGCTGGCCTTCACCGAGGCGCTGACGACGCTGAACGGCGGTGTCAGCGACGAGGTTTATGATCAGGCGAGGGCTCAATTCTCCGAGACGGAGCTGGTGTTCCTCACGTCGGCGATCGGCGTGATCAATCTCTGGAACCGGTTCGGCGCAGCCTTCCGCTGGACGCCGACCGAGCGACCGGGACGCGCTGCCGCCTCCTGAGGCGCCGGGAACTTTGTTGCGGCCTGGCGTGTTATGCTGGAAAGTGTCTGGAGGCGCGCGCATGACCGAGCAGGAAAAGCCGCTCAAGCCTAACGATTTCCCGATCGAGGCCGAGCAGGGGCGCGTCTGCCGTCAGGACGGCAAACCGATCGCGCGGGCCAACACCGACGCGATGGCGCACGACATCGCCGAGCGCCTCAACGCGGACGAGCAACGCCGCGAAGAGGACAAGTGGTCGGCGTGATGGGTGCTGCAGTCGGTTGTGCAGGGGGACACGTCTAACAACTCATAAGGCATCGTCCGATCCTCCTTCGAATCAGACGAATCTTGCCTGTCAGGAATCAACCCGGTCTAAAACGTCAGGACTCAGCCCGGTTTGTACCGCGGCTGCCCCTCACCCCAGCCCTCTCAGCGCGAGCGAAGCTCGTCGCGTCCCCGTAAGAACGGGGAGAGGGAGCGCACCCTCGATGCCGCGATGCCTCGTGTTCTTCTCTGTGCTGAAACGGCGTTCTTCGCTGAAATTGTCGCTCGGAGCGTGGGCTTGTATTCGAGGTTTCGAGAAGCGCTGACGTGTCGGCTGATACGCGTTCACCCAGCTTGGTCGTTTCAAAACGGATTGGCCGGCTGCGCACGCTTGGGGCCTTCCGGCTTGGGCTCGACGGCGAGGCTGGGGTCGGTGGGCAACACACGCGCTCCGGCGGCTCGCGCGACCCGGCCGGTCGTCGAGTGGCGCGCCTCTTCGGCGGATTTGATCTCCGGCGGGTGCCAGCGGTCGCGCACCAGCATGGTCAATGCGCCCACGCAGCCCACCGCGATCGTGGCTGCCACGAGCACCGCTCCGGTTCTGCTCTGGGGTTTGCCTGTCACGATCCGTCATCCTCCGTGTCGGAGGCTAACCCGGAGTGGCCGGTGGCGGTTCCGGGTGCGCGGTTGTGCGCCCCGGCATCAATTCCGGTCGCTGCCTGCAACCGCGTCGGCCTGCGGGCCCGCGGCGGGTGGCTGCGTCCCCGTCGTGGCGGACGACGAGGTGGGGGCTGACGAAGCGGCCGGCGGCGAGGATGCCATCTCCGGCCCGATCTCGCGGCCGCGGCCGCCGATCAGCCGCTCATAGGCCGCGATCAAGGTCGTGTAAGGATTGACCCAGATCCAGCCGTCGCGCGTGAACAGCTGAACGTCGAAATGCAGATGGCGCGTGGTGCCGTTGGGATGATCCAGATAGTTCGAGACCACGCCGATCGGCTCGCCTTCGCGAAGGCTGCGGCCGTTGAGAAGGCCGTCGGCATCCATCGCCGCGGGGTTCATGTGCATGTAGCGGAAGCGGATGTGCTCGGTGCCGGTGTTGACCTGTATGGTCACCGCCTGCTGCCTGGTCGAACGGATCACGACGCCGTCGCGCACCGCGAGCACGCGCTGGCGCGAGGGATCGCACGCCTCGGCGCCGTCGCGGCGCACCGGACAGGCGCCGGGCCTGAGGTCCTGGCCCTGATGGCCGAAGCCGCTGGCGCACTGGCCGACATTGAAGCTGCGCGCCTCGCAGAAATTGTCGCGCCAGGGATACTGGCTCCAGGGCTGCTCGAGCTTGTCGCTCGCACGCCGGCGGCCGAAGGATTGCGAATGCACATAGGC
>JBARNF010000778.1:0-23135 GCA_049802835.1 Bradyrhizobium sp. | reverse complement strand
ATCACTTGATGACGCTGGGCGTCACGCCCGACCAGCGCGTCGGTGTCGTCGTCGAGCGCACGCAAGCAACGATGGTGGCGTTGCTGGCCGTGTTGAAAGCGGGCGGGGCCTATGTTCCGCTCGATCCTGAACTTCCGCCGGAGCGGATCTCGTATGTGATGCGTGAGTCCGGCATGACATTCCTGCTGTCCAGCTCGCATGACGTCGCCATAATCGAGGGTGTCCAGCGCATCGATCTCACCGACTTCGATTTCGAGACGGGACCGGATCAAGCGCCGCAGCCGCGCTTGCATCCGGAAAATCTCGCTTATGTGATCTACACGTCGGGTTCGACCGGACGGCCGAAGGGGGTGGCAGTCGCGCATGGAGCTCTCACCATGCATTGCCGCGCGACCGCTGCTCTCTACGAGATCGATGAGCACTCCTGCGAGCTGCATTTCCTGTCGCTCGCATTCGATGGTGCCCATGAGCGGTGGCTGACGGTGCTGTCGCAGGGCGCACGGCTAGTCATGCGCGATGCGGAGCTGTGGACCCCGGAACAGACGGTCGAGATGCTGCGGGCGCAACGGGTCACGCATATCGGCCTGCCGCCCGCCTATCTGCAGCAGGTTGCAGACTGGGTGGAGCAGGCCGGCAATCCGCCGCCGGTGAAGTTGTACTCGTTCGGCGGCGAGGCGATGCCCAAAGCCGGCTTTGACAAGGTGAAGCGGACGCTGAAGCCGCAGATCCTCATCAATGGATACGGCCCAACCGAAACCGTCGTGACGCCGCTCGTCTGGAAAGTCGATGGCAGCACCGAATGCGACAAGGCGTATGCGCCGATCGGCGTTCCCGTCGGCCGCCGCACGGCCTACATCCTCGACGGTCACCTCAACGTCGTTCCCGCCGGCGCTGCGGGCGAGCTCTATATCGGCGGCTTCGGACTCGCGCGCGGCTATCACGCCAAGGCCGGCATGACCGCGGAGCGCTTCGTTCCGGATCCATTTGCGTCCGATGCCGGCGGACGTCTGTACCGAACCGGCGATCTGGCGCGATGGGACGCCGACGGCACCATCGAATATCTCGGGCGCAGCGATGACCAGGTCAAAGTCAGCGGCTTCCGGATCGAGCTCGGCGAAATCCAGTCGGCCTTGCTGTCCGAGCATGCGGTCGCGCAGGCTGCCGTGCTCGCGATGCCCGGTGCTGGTGGCAACCAGCTCCTCGCCTATGTTGCGCCAAGGAATGCCGGTGACGCCAGCGGCTCGGCGGCCGAGCGGCTGTCTGCGATCCTGATCGCTTCGCTGCGCCGAACGCTGCCAGCCTATATGGTGCCGGCGAAGATCATCGTGCTCGACCGTCTTCCCACGCTGTCGAGCGGCAAGGTCGACCGTAAGGCGCTGCCGTCGCCTGACATCGCGGCTGCGCGCGCGTTCGTGGCGCCGGAAAGCCCGGCGGAGGTCGCCATGGCCCGATTGTGGTCCGAGGTTCTCCGTGTTCCGCAGGTCGGCGTGACCGACAATTTCTTCGAGCTTGGCGGCAATTCGATGCTGAGTCTGAAGCTGATAGCGCGGCTTCGCCGCGAGCCGATCCTCGGCGGCGAGATCAAGCTGCGCGATCTCCTGCACAAGCCGACCATCCGGTCCTTGATCGGTGCGCCGGAAAGCGCAACTTCGATACCGTCGGCGCTGCTGCCGTTGAGCCCATTTGTGCCGGGCGAGCCACCGTTGTTCTGCCTTCATGGTGGCTTCGGGACCGTGTTCGACTATGCGCCGCTGGCGCGCCGCCTGGCGGGACGGCGCCAACTGCTCGGTCTGCAATGCCGGACCTTGATCGCACCGTCCTTTGCCGATCAGTCGCTGGCGGCGATGGCGGTGGACTATGCCGACGAGATCGTGCGGGCGCAGGGCAGGGGACCCTACCATCTGATCGGCTGGTCGCTCGGCGGGCTGGTCGCATGCCTGGTGGCAGCTGAACTGGAGCGACGCGGCGAACTGGTCGAACGCCTTGCGTTGATCGACAGCTTCGTCCCGCACCCGCATCGCGGCGAGCAACGCACGGCCGAGCGGCACTGGATCGACGAACTGCTCGGGTTGCTGTCCGTCGTCGTGCCGGGCGTACAGCTGTCCGAGATCACGTCGCAGGCGACGGCAATCCGCTCCGCCGACGAGCCGGCAACGGACGAGGCGATCCGACGCGTCGTCACGGATGCGATCGGTGCGGCGTCAGCGCAATCGCGCGACCGCGCTTTCGGCGTCGACGATATCATCGGCGCGTTCAGGGTCGGACGGCACCTCAAACAACTGGCACAGGATGCCGACTGGCCCGCTGGCCTCGTTGCCGCTCCCGGCTGCTGGTGGACGTCCGGCCGGCTGCCGCAGCGCAATTGGCTCGAGGCGCGGCTGCCGAACGCAGCAGACCATGGCGTGGTCGGCGACGATCACTTCTCGATCCTGAGCAACGAGGGGTTCCTCTCGGCATTGTGCTCGTGGCTGGAGCCGCGCGCGTCAGCGCAGACAACGCAAGTCCTGCAGCCCGAACCGGCAGAATGAGGTGATCCCATGAGCCTTCATCCCGACATCGCGGCGCTGCTCGAGATGATCCAGTTGGGAACGGAGTCCGGCGTGCGCATTCCGTTCGCCCAACTCACGCCGGCGCAGGCGCGTGCCGATTTCGACGCGTCGTCACCGTTGCTGGATGTCGATCCGCCGCCGCTCCCGTACGAGACGCAGCTGGCTTTGCCGACGCGCGACGGAACGGACATTGCCGCTCGTCTCTATGCAGGACGGATGCCGGACTGTGCCGATCCATTGCCCGTGCTTCTCTACATGCATGGTGGCGGGTTCGTTGTCGGCAGCCTCGAGTCGCATCAGCCGCTGTGCCGCGGCCTTGCGATCGACAGTGGGGCGGCCGTGTTGTCGATCGGCTACCGGCTCGCGCCGGAGCATCGGTTTCCGACAGCCTTCGAGGATTGCATGGATGCGTTCGCCTGGATCGGGCGCGAGGGGCCTGCCGTTGGCCTGGACCCGCGGCGTGTCGCCGTTGGAGGCGACAGCGCGGGCGGCACGCTGGCTGCGGCGCTGGCCATTGCCGCCCGCGATGATCAGGCTTTGCTACAGCCCCTGCTTCAGGTGCTGGCCTATCCCGGCCTCAGTTCGCGGCAGATATCGGAGTCCTACGCCAAATATGGTTCGGGCTTTCTGCTCGAGCGCGAGACCGTGGACTGGTTCTTCAACCACTACCTGCGCCGCGACGCTGATCGTCACGACTGGCGGTTTGCACCGCTGGCGGCACCCGACCTTACCGGCGTGGCGCCGGCGCTGATGGTGCTGCCCGAGTTCGATCCGCTGGTCGCGGAGGGGCGCGAGTATGCCGCGAGGCTGCGCGCTGCCGGCGCCGCGGTCGATCTCAAGGTCTATCCCGGCATGATCCACGAATTCCTGCGCATGGGCAACGTCGTGCCGGACGCTCTGCATGCGCGCGCCGAGATCGGCGCCAAGCTCGCCGCCGTCTTCGCCCCCCAGATTGGAGCAGGCCACCGATGATGACGTCATCCAATCCCGGGATCGCCTACATTGGCGGCCTGTTACGGCCGTACTGGATGCTGGTGCTCGGAGGAATCCTGCTTGGCCTGGTCGGTGGAGCCAGCGTCGCGGGCCTGCTCGCCGTGGTGAACAAGGGCCTTTACGCAGGCTCTGGCGATGTCGGCGGCCTGGTCGCCTCGTTCGCCGGGCTCTGTGTCCTGATCGTTGTCGGGTCGGTCGGCTCGGACATCAGCGCCAATGTCGTCGGACAACGGATCATCGCGTCGCTTCGCAAGTCGCTGGCCGCCAAGATCCTGATGGCCCCGATCGACCAGTTGGAATCCTATCGAGCTCACCGCCTCATTCCCGTTCTGACAAAGGATGTCGACGCCATCAGCGATTTCGCCTTCTTCTTTCCGGCGTTTCTGGTCTCGGCCGTCATCGTCGCCGGCTGCCTGATCTATCTCGCGGTGCTGTCATGGCCGCTCTTTCTCGTCACGGCGGTGCTGATCGCGCTCGGATCATTCGCACACGCCCTGGCAAGGCGGCGCGGGATGACCGGCTTTCATCTCGCCCGTCAGTACGAAGACGATCTGCAGAAGCACTACCGCACGATCGCCGAAGGCGCCAAGGAGCTGCGCCTCCACCGCCCGCGCCGTCGCTATGTCCATGTCGATTTGATCCAGCGCACCGTTGATAGGATCAGCGACGTCCAGATCAAGGCGATCAATCTCCTCGTCACAGCCCGGGCGCTCGGAACGGTGCTGTTGTTCCTGGTGATCGGGACCGCACTCGTGCTGCGCCCGCTGCTGTGGCCGGACAGCCCGGCTTCGGTCTCCAGCGGCTTCGTCCTGGTGTTGCTGTTCATGCGCGGACCGATCGACCAGCTCATCGGCATGCTGCCATCGCTCGGACGCGCGCAGGTCGCGATGCGGCGGATCGCCGAATTGTCGGACCGCTTCGCGACCGCAGAGACGGACCTGCTCGACGATCCGGCCAGCCAGGCCGCCGAACACATCGAATCGATCGAGCTGCGCGGCGTCTCCTATGCGTTTCAGGCGTCCGCCGCCGAAAAGCCGTTCGTGCTCGGGCCGATCGACCTCTGCATCAGGCGTGGCGAAATCGTCTTCATCGTCGGTGAAAACGGGAGCGGGAAGACGACGTTGATCAAGCTTCTGCTCGGGCTCTACGTGCCCGATGGTGGTCTGCTGCTGCGTGACGGCATTCCCGTCATCAGCGAGACACGCGACGACTATCGGCAGCTCTTCACGACCGTGTTTTCGGATTATTACCTGTTCGATGTGCTGTTGCAGCAGGACGGTCATAAGCACGAGGTCGCGCAGCGCTACCTGAACCGGCTCGAACTCGCCCATAAGGTCTCCGTCGAGAACGGCGCATTCTCCACCACCGACCTGTCGACCGGACAACGCAAACGCCTCGCCCTGATCAATGCCTGGATCGAAGGTCGTCCCGTGCTCGTGTTCGATGAATGGGCGGCCGATCAGGATCCGGCGTTCCGTCGCGTCTTCTATACGGAGTTGCTCGCCGATCTCAAACGTCTGGGGAAGACGATCATCGTGATTTCACACGACGATCGCTACTTCCACTGCGCAGACCGGATCGTGCGGCTTCGCAATGGGCGACTCACCGAAGATGAGTCGGACCAACAACGCAAGCCCGCACGATCGAAGCGCCCGTCGAAATCGTCACCGCAGGATGACGTTGCGTCACACCAGGCATCGAAGGTGTGAGCTGCAGTTTGTACGTAATCTAGAGTTGGTGTTGCGGACTTTGTTGTCTTCGAAGCGCGGGCCAATTTACATCCGGAGCGGGAGAGAACAGCCATGACGCCCATAGAGTTCGTTGAAGGTGAGAGTCGCATGAGCGCAGGCGCGAGGGTCATCGAAGCAGCCGAGGCATTCCCCGTCGGGACTGATGTCGCGATGTCGGTCGTCCGCGTCAATGACGGGCTGCGGGTGATCGCCGATGGCGGGGAGTTGCTGTCGCTCGGGCTCGATGATGGTCGGATGCGGCTGACCGTGCACGACGGCGTCGATGATCCGCATCGGGTCTTGAGCGGAGTCTCAGCCGCTGCCGAAGCGCTGTTTGGTTGGAACCCTGTGCTCGACAGCATTGTCCTGGACCTCGGCGGGAGGCCGGCCGCAGCATCCACATTGGCGGGACACGGTCTTGCGATCATTGCGGATGGCAAGCTGGTATTGCTGCCGGAGATGGTGATGCAGCGGCGCGCGAACTGGCTGAAGGACGCGGCTCGCCCGGCGTTTCCGCTGTCCTACGTGATGACCGACCGCAAACGGCATCCGCGGCGTCCGCCGAAGCCAGTTGGCCGGGTCTATGCGCGCTTCATCCCTTGGTTGTCCGACTCCGTCAGCTTTCGGGTTGCCGATGTGGAGCAGGATCTGCCGCTGGTTCACCGGTGGCTCAACGATCCGCGCGTGGATGCGTTCTGGAACGAGGCGGGCGACCTGGACAAGCATCGCCAATATCTTGCGCGGATCTTGTCGGACCCGCACATGCTGCCCTTGATCGGTTGCTTCGGCGAGCAGCCGTTCGGCTATTTTGAGCTCTACTGGGCCAAGGAAAACCGGATCGCGCCGTTCTATGACGCTGCGGACTATGATCGCGGCTGGCATGTGATCGTCGGCGAGGATGCCTATCGCGGCCGCGACTTCGTCACGGCGTGGCTTCCGTCGCTCATGCACTACATGTTCATCGACGACTGCCGGACCGAGCGCATCGTCGGTGAGCCCGCCGCCGCGCATTCGCAGCAGCTGCGCAATCTCGAGCTGTCGGGATTTGCCCGGATCAAGAATTTCGACTTTCCGCACAAGCGAGCAACCTTGGTCATGTTGCTTCGTGAACGCTTCTTTGGCGACCGGCTGTGGCAGCCGGCTGCAAAGAAAGCGACGACAGCGACCTAACGCAGACGGAGCATCACCTCATGTCGTATCATCTCGCCCCGGACTTTGATGTCGTCGGCGTTGGCTTCGGGCCGTCAAATCTCGCACTGGCGATCGCGCTCGACGATTGCGCAAGAAAGCAGCGTCTCAACTGCCGCTCCGTGTTCGTGGAAAGGCAGCCGAGCTTCAAGTGGCACGGCGGCATGCTGCTGCCCGGCAGCAACATGCAGATCTCGTTCCTCAAGGATCTCGTGTCGCTCCGCGACCCGACCAGTCCGTTCACGTTCATCAATTATCTGCACAAATCGGGCCGGCTGCTCGACTTTACCAACTGCAGGACGTTCTATCCGAGCCGGATCGAGTTCAACGACTATCTGCGCTGGGCAGCCGGCCAGTTCGAGTCGGTGGTCGAGTATGGAGAAACGGTCGTTGCCGTCGAGCCGGTGAGCGCCGCCCAGTCGGTGGTCGCGCTGCGCGTGCTCACGCAAACGGAGGGTGGGGAGGAGCGGTCGCGGATCGCGCGCAATCTCGTGGTCGCCGTCGGCGGCCTGCCGCATATCCCCGCGGTGTTTCGAGCTGTTGCGGGCGATCCGCGCGTGATGCACACGAGCGGGTATCTCGACTCGCCGGTCACTGCAGGAGTTGACGGCTGTACGCCTCGTGTAGCGGTCATCGGCGGCGGTCAAAGTGCCGCGGAGGTGACCCTGGATCTCAGCGACCGGCTTCCGGATGCCAACATCGATCTGATCTTCCGGGCACATGCGCTCAAGCCGTCCGACAGCAGCCCGTTCGTAAATGAAATCTTCAACCCGGAGTATACGGACTATTTCTATTCGCAGGCGGAGCGGCAGCGCGAAGCGATCGTTCGCAGCTTCCGGAATACCAACTATGCGGTGGTCGACCCCGATCTGCTTGATCAGCTCTATCGGTTAACCTATCAGCAGCGCGTCACTGGCACGCGAAGGCTCGCGCTCCATCCGCGCAGCGAAATCGTCGCCGCCCATGCTGGACCGGAGGGCATCGTGCTTGAGCTCCTGAACAGAGACGAGGATGTGCGCCGTCGTGCGACCTATGACGCGATCGTGCTCGCCACCGGCTATGAGCGCTCTCCTGTGCCGGCGTTTCTCGATCCGATTCGTCGCTACCTCGAGGGAGGGGCGCTCGATCGGGATTATCGTCTCCAGACCAGCCCGGCTTTTCGTCCGCAGGTCCATCTGCAGGGCTGCTCGGAGGCGTCACATGGCCTCAGCGACACGCTGCTGTCCGTACTGCCGATGCGGGCCCAGGAGATCACGACGTCCCTGGCCTCGACGAGGGCGAAGCAGTTGGACCCCGAGCAGCACCCGGAGTTCGTCGAGCGCGTGTATTTGTAGCGAGGAAAGGGGAAGGCCGGTCATGACTCTCATCGACGTGCACGGTCGAGGGACATGAATGGCTGATTCGATGGAGATGCCTTCGTGAGGAGCGTGACGCTGACAGGGGGCATCGGCCGTATGATCATTGGCGGTCGTCGTGATTGCGCATGGCGGAAAGCCGACCTTGTGGGTCGGCCAGCAAGCACGGCGGAGTTCGGGAATGGGAAATGGGTGAGCCGCATTTGCCTGACAAGGTGGTAGCTATATTGGTGTCGAGTGACTATGCGCGGCTGGTTGGCCGGACCATGTCGGAACGGCTCGATTACATCGTCGACATTGCATCGCTGCACACGCAGGACGAGTTGCTGCGGCGTCTCGATCTCGGTCGCGTTCTCGTGCGGCAGGTCGAGAAGTGGCTTGGAGTTCATGGACGCCGTCTACGGCGTCCGAATGAAAGCATCGACGTCGTGATGTGCGGGTTGGAATTCCGCAAGCGGCGAATCCGCCGCTCAAGGCCGGGATCGAAGCGGCGCCGGCCGAATCGGAAGCTCGGTCCGAAGGAGCCGGGCTGATCATCCATCGTCACGCCTTCTGGCGGCCGTAGATCAGGAGCATCAGGATGATGACGGCGCCGTAGATCAGCTGGCGGCCGGCTTCGCTGATCTGCATCACCGACAGGATGGACTGCAGCAGCGTGATCAGCACGACACCCGCGATCGTGCCGAGGTAGCTGCCGCGGCCGCCGAGGATGTGCGTTCCGCCGAGCACGACGGCTGCAATCGACGGCAGCAGGTAGGCGTCTCCCATCGATTGCGCCGCCTTGGACGCGTAGCCCGCGAGCAGCACGCCACCGAAGGCGGAGAGGGCACCGGACAGCGCGAACGCCAGCATCGTGACGCGTCGTGTGTCGATCCCCGAGAGATAGGCGGCGCGCTCGCGATTGCCGATGGCGTAGATGGCCCGGCCGAACGTCGTGCGCGTCAGCAGCCAGATCGCGGCGCCGCCGATGATCGCCCAGACGAGCACGGCATTGGGAAGCCCGCTCACGACATTGCCGGTGGCGAGATAGCGCATCGCCGCGGAGGCGGAGTCCTGCGGCGAGAAACCGCCGGTGTAAGCGACCATCAGGCCCTGGGCGACAGCGTTGGTCGCGAGCGTGATGATCATCGAGGGAATGCGCAAGTAAGCGACGCCGATGCCGTTGACGAGGCCGATCGCCGCGCCGCACAGGATGCCGCACGGAATGGCGAGGATCACGCCGGCCGTTCCATGAGCGGCCGCGGCGCAGGCCATCATCGCGCCCGTCGTGACCACCCACGGAACCGACAGATCGATCTGGCCGAGCAGGATGACCAGCATCATGCCGGTGGCGATCACGCCGAGGAAGCTCGCGACCTTCAACTGCTGCAGCAGATAGTCCGGCGACAGGAAGCTGCGCGAATAGAGGCTGCCCACCAGCAGCAGCAGCAGGATGCAGCCGAAGGACGCCGCCACGGCCGGATCGATCCGGCGCAGCATGGCTAGTCCGCGGGGGAGGGGTCGGGATGCGGTCGTGTCGCTCATCCGAACCACTCCAGCCGATTGCGCACGCGAAGGAGGCCAAACGCGCCGATCGAGACCGCGAGCATCAGCACGAGGCCCTGGAACAGCGGCTGCCACAGCGGATCGAAGTCGAACACGAACAAGAGATCGCCGATGGTGCGGAAGGCGAGCGCGCCGAAGATCGCCCCGATCGCGCTGCCGCGTCCGCCCATCAGCGACACGCCGCCGAGCACCACGGCCGCGATCGAGAACAGCGTGTAGGCATTGCCGCTCGCATAGGCCGCCTCGCCCGTGTAGGAGAAGAATGTGAGAAACAGGCCGCCGATTGCGGACAGCAGGCCGGCCAGCGCATAGGCGGTGAACTTGGCGGCGCGGATCGGCGCGCCGGACATGTAGGCTGCGATCTCGGAGGAGCCGGTCGCGAACGCGGCGCGGCCGACGACCGAGCGGCTGTAGGGCACCCAGATCACGAGCGCTGTCAAGGCCAGCGTCACCAGACTGGTCGGCAGCACACCGAACAACCGCCCGGTCAAGGCATCCGCCAACGTCTCGTTGACGGCCCCTCCGGGATTGGGCCGCAGGAATAGCGCGATGCCGTAATACATCGCGCCCGTGGCGATCGTGGTCACGATCGGTTGCAGGCGTCCGAAGATCACGATTGCGCCGTTGATCATGCCGCACGCGAGACCGGTGCCGAGCACGCCGATCACGCCGAGCGCGGTCTCGGTGGCGGTGCCGACCACGATCCAGGACGCGAGACAGTTGGTCAGTGTCAGGATCATGCCGACGGACAGGTCGATGCCGGCCGTGATCACCACGATCGCCTGCGCCATGGCGACGAAGGCCAGCAGCGTTGCCTTGTTGGCCGCGGTCTGCACCATGTTGGCGCTGAAGCCGGCCGGATGGTTGGTCGCATAGATCAGGAACATCGCGACGAAGATGCCGACCGCCAGCAAGGTGCCGCGCTGCTCGGAGAGCCAATACCGCCACTCGGTCATGATACGCCCGCTTCCGCCGGCGCGCCGGCCTCGACGTTGAGGGCGCTGCTGACCAGCGCGCGCTCGGTGATGTCGGCGCCCGCGAGCTCGCGCCTGATTGCGCCATCATACATCACGAGCACGCGGTCGCAGCAGCCGATCAGTTCGTCGTAATCAGTCGAATAGAGCAGGATGGCGGCGCCCTCGTCGGCGAGCCGGCGCAGCAGCCGGTAGATCTCCTGCTTGGTGCCGACGTCGATCCCACGCGTCGGATCGTTGAGCAGGATGATGCGCGGCTTGTTCATCAGCCATTTGGCGATGACGACCTTCTGCTGATTGCCGCCGGACAGCGCGCTGACTGCAAGATCAGGGGAGGCGGTCTTGATCTCGATCAGGCGGATCATCTCGTCGATCAAGGCAGATTGCTGCTGCCGGTCGATGATGCCAAACCGCGCGAAGCGGTTGAACGCGGCCGCCGACAGGTTGTCGCGCACCGACATCGGCAGCATCAGTCCTTCGGTCTTGCGGTCCTCCGGAATGAGGGCGAGCCCGATCCGGTCGGATTTTGCGGTGACGGGGCTGTCGATCTTCACTCTCTCGCCGTCGATCAGAATGTCGCCGCGGCAGTCTCTGAGCACGCCGAACAGCGCCAGCAGCAGCTCGCGCTGGCCCTGGCCGTCGAGCCCGCCGAGACCGATGATCTCGCCGGCATGCAGCGAAAAGGTGATGTCCTTGAGCCGCTCGTTCCAGCCGAGGCTCTTGCATTGCAGCGCCGGCGGCCGGCCGTCGGGCTTTCGTGCTGGTTTTTCGGGAAAAGCGTGCTTGTATTCACGGCCGATCATGAGCTCGATCACCTCAGCATCCGTCTTGGTGCCGGCGGCGAAGGTCGCGATCCTGCGGCCGTTGCGGAACACGCTGCATTCGTCGGCGAGCTCGGCGATCTCGTGCATGCGGTGGGAGATATAGAGCAGGGCGAGTCCCTCGGTGCGCAGTCGCTTCAGCACCTCGAACACCTTGCTGACGTCGGAGGCCGTCAAGGCCGACGTCGCCTCGTCGAGGATCAGGATCTTCGGCTGGCGCGCCAACGCCTTGGCGATCTCGACCATCTGCCGGCGCGACAACGGCAGGTCCTTCACCAGCGCACGCGGATGGATGTCGCCGGCGCCGGCGCGTTGCAGCGCCTCCTCGGCCATGCTGCGCTGGCGTCCGCGATCGATCATGCCGAACCGCGTCGGCGGATGGCTGATCATGATGTTGTCGGCGACCGACAGATCGGGAACGAGCGACAGCTCCTGGAAGATGCAGACGACGCCGGCATCGTTCGCTGCAGCAGGACCGGCGAATGCGACCTCGCGTCCCCCGAGCGTCATACGACCTTCGTCCGGCGCGACGACGCCGACCATGAGCTTGATCAGCGTCGACTTGCCGGCGCCATTCTCGCCGAGAATGGCATGAATCCGGCCCGGGTGGACCTCAAGGTCCGCACGGTCGAGAGCAATGACGCCGCCATAGCGCTTGGACAATCCTTCCGCGCGAAACAGCGGCTCGGCGGCGATCATGCTCTTTCCCTCAGTCGTTCGGCGACACGGACGGGCTGGCCGTGAGACGGCTCACGGACCAGCGAGGACATCCGGCCTATTGGTTCTCCTTCGACTGGCCCATGATTTCCTGCGCCGTGAAGTTGATACCGCAGGTCGGGAAGGAGTTGCCGACGAAGAAGTTGTCGGACTGGGCCGGGAAGTAGTCCTGATCCTTCTTGAAGTTGGGATCCTCGACGACGGCGAGCGGCAGCTTGACCGACTGCGGCACGACCTTCCCCTCCAGCGCGGCGAGCGCCACCTTGATCGCGACCGCGACCTGCGCGGGACCGGTGCCGGCCGACGAGCATTTCAGGCCGTCCGACGCCTTGGCGGCGCAGAACTTGCGGAAGCCGTTTTCGGTCTCGCCGCCGAACGGCACCATCTTGTGCTTGGCGTCGAGCATCGCCTGCACGATGCCGGTGTCGCCGCCCTGACCGGAAATCGCATCGAACGGGCCGTTGGTCGCGATCGCATCCGCCGTGGCCTTCTGGGCGACGCCGTCATCCCATTTGCCGACCACCTCGGTGACCTGCCATTTCTTGCCGGAGCCGTTGAGAACGGAATGCAGACCGTTGTGCCGATCGGTATCGACCGAGGTTCCGGCGACGCCGCGCACCTCGAGCACCTTGCCGCCGCCGGGCACGTTCTTGACCAGCCACTTCGCCCAGAGCTCTCCCAATCCCTTCTGGTCGACGTTGACGTTGATGGCGTCTTCGGTCGAGAGGATGTTGTCGAAGGCAACGAGGATCACGCCGGCCTGCTTGGCGCGCTTGATCACCGGGCCGAAGGCGGTCGGGTTCTGTGCGTTGACGACAACAGCGTCATAGCCGGAGTCGATGAAGTTGTTGATTGCCGAGATCTGGGCCGGCACGTCTTCTCCGGTCGAGACCACCTTGAATTCCTTCAGCTTGGCCTTGACCTCCGGCTGAGCCGCATAGGCCTTCGCAGTCTGGATCATCTGGATGCGCCAGGTGTTGGCGATGTAGCCGTTCGCAAGCGCGATACGGTAAGGGCCCTTCTTGGCCGGAAATTTGAAGAGCTTCGTGTCGGCGCTCCACGGCACCATGCATTCAGGCTCGGCCGCGGGACCTTTGACCGTCTCGGGTTCGGCAAGCGCCTTGCTGGCGAAGGCCGACAGCAGCACCAGCGATGCGCAAGTGGCAAGGCATCGCGCCCTCATCGACTTGGACGACATTCGTGACCTCCCCTGTGTTGTCGCGCCAACGATTGACGCATGTGCGAGACGCCTCACTGTTTCCGGAGGTTGTTCGAGCATCGCTCGTCATCTCGACACCGCAAGGGTTACTGACCTATGACAGCGCTGTCAATTACCGTTACTCGGCTTTTGCCAAGCGGCCAGTATCATGCCATGACTGAGGTCTGGATCAGCGCCCTACGGATCAACGTACCGAAGATCATGTTTCAGAAGCGCCGCACCACATTGGAGGACGTCGCGCGCCTCGCCAATGTCAGCGCTATCACCGTGTCGCGGGCGCTGCGGCGGCCCGACATGGTCTCGGTGGCGCTGCGCAAGCGCATCGATGCGGCGGTCGAGCGGCTGGCCTATGTGCCGAATTTCGCCGCCAGCCGGCTCGCCTCCGCGCGCACGCATGCGATCGGCGTCGTGGTGTCGTCGCTCTCCAACGGCATCTTCGCCGACTATCTGCAGGCGATCTACAACAGCCTGCTGCCACTCGGCTTTCGGCCGGTGGTGGTGAGCAGCCGCTACTCGGCCGAGGAGGAGGAGGGGGCGATCAAGGCGCTCCTGGGTCAGAACATCGAGGCGCTGATCCTGGTCGGCGTCAACCAGACCCGGGCTGCGCGACGTGTTCTGGAACGCTCGCGCATCCCGGTGGTGCAGACGTTCGAGCTGGCCGACGATCCGATCGACCTCAATGTCGGCCTGTCGCAGCGCAAGGGCGGCTATGCCGCGACCCGCTTCCTGCTGGACCTCGGGCATCGGCGTATCGCCTATCTCTCCGGACAGCGCGACGACCGTGCGCGCGCACGGCTCGAGGGCTACTCCGAGGCGCTCCAGGAGGCGGGCCTGGACTACACATCGCTGGTCGCTTCGCTGCCGGCACAGGCGACCATCTCGCTTGGGCGCAAGCTGACCTTGGACATGCTTGCAGCCGAGGCGCCTGATGCGATCTTCTGTTGTGATGACAATATCGCGCTTGGGGCGCTGTTCGCCTGCCAGCAGGCCGGACTGGACGTGCCGCAGCGCATTTCGCTGATCGGCTTCAACGACCTGGAATTCGCGGCGGCATCGAATCCGCCGCTGTCAACCGTGCTGACCCCGCGCGCCGACATGGGGCGCGTGGCATCCGAGCTGGTGCTCCAGGTGATCGCCACGGGCAAGCGGCCCAGGATTCGGCAGATCGATCTCGGCTTCGAGATCGTGGTGCGCGGCAGCACCGGGCCGCATATCGCTCCGCCATCGGACGGCGGTCAAACAGCGGAACGCAATTGACGCCCGGGTACATGCTCGCCGAGCCGAACCCAACAGCGTCGCGGCCGCGGATGCCAGCGCCTGTGCGATCGGAACCATGTGGGCGCATCGGAGTGCCGGGCACGGCGTATGCTCCCGATGAGACGAGTGCACTACGATCATTCCGCGTATCGGCTTCTGAAATACGAGGGGTCCGCGCCGAGACCCCAGGCGCCACCGTCTGCATCTCGCCGACGTCGATCGCCGCCAGGCCAGGCATTCCGTGTGGGCCGCGGGGGACGCACCCTCATCCCGATCGATGACGCTACGATATGCAGATGGCGCCGCTGCGGTTGGCGGCTCGCCTTACGTCGCCCGGCGCCGCCAATGATGACATTTCACGGCAAAACGTGCTATCCAGACCGCGCAAATTGTCTCGCGAGGCGTTGACCCGGAGACGCCGAGTTCAGACAGCCATCGGTAGATGGGCTGAGACTCGTGGAACGATCAATTCACAATAGACCGGCTCGATCCTCTCCTGACATTCTGACGCCATGCTGGACCAAACCAAAGCGACAGTCGACCATCGGCGAGGCCCGCGGCAGAGAGGCATCATTGGCGCTTTGACCAGGGTGGAACCCGGGTCCGGGATGGATCGGCACTGGACGCCCTGGATCATCATCCTGAGCGGCCTTGTGCTGGCGATTTTGTGCGATGCGTTCGTGGCGCACATGCTCTCCGTGAACTATCGGGAGACCTATCGGACGACCGAAGCCGCGAACGGCGATCTCGCCCGCGCCCTCGAAGAATACATGTTGCGCAATATCCAGGGCGTTGACGTTCTTCTGAGTACAACCATTGACAATCTCGCGCGGAATCCATCGCTGTTGACCGCCGGTAATCCGGCCCTGATCGATGAACTGAAGCACCGGGTAGCGCCATACCCCGTCGCCAACGCAATCGTCGTTCTCGATGCTGAGGGAAATCTGCTGGCCGACAGCTTCGGAAACGGAGGGCGCGGCCGGGAAAGAAACTTTGCTGACAGGGCCTATTACAAGGTCCAGCGCGATGACCCCGGCCACGGTCTCTTCATAGACGTGCCGGTGTCCTCCCGGGTTCGCAATACTCTCATCATCGCGGTGAGCCGCGCATTTCTGACGCCCGATGGACGTTTTGGCGGTGTCGTCTTCGTGCCTGTCGACTACGAGAATCTCCGGCAGTTCTTTCTGTCACTGAACGTGGGGCAGCGCGGTACAGTGACCCTTTACCGCGACGACGGCACGATTTTGCTTCGCACGCCGAATGCGGACGAGTTTGCCGGTCGCGACGTCCGATCGAATCGGTTGTTCTCGCGCTATCTGCCGCAAGCTCCGAGCGGAAGCTTCGAAGGAAGCGGAATGACGGACGGGACGTCGCGGAGCATCAGCTATCGCCGGGTCGCCGGCTTGCCGCTGGTGGTGACCGTGGCACGAGACCCGGTGGAGTTTCTGGCTGGCTGGAAGAACAATGCGCTGTACTACAGCGTCATCGCCGCCGGCCTCAATCTGTTGATCGCCGGATTCGGTCTCGGTCTGGCGCGGCAATGGCGGCTGCGCGCGAATTCGGAACAGGCGCTGCGGGACAACCTCGAGCAGCATCAGTTGGTCACCGAAAACGTACCCGCGCTGATCGTCCATGTCGGCGCCGATGGTCACATCCGCTACGCCAACCGTGTCGCGCTCGAATGGTATGCCCAGCCGTCGGCAGAGGCCATCCGCAGCCGCAAGATCGACGATTTCATCGACCCCTCGCGAGCTGGTGAGGCGAGGCTGAAGATCGAGACCGCGCTGTCGGGCCGAACAACTGGTGGCGAGGAGAAGGCTGCGTTTCCCGACGGCCGTGAACGCTGGTGCGAGACCATCCGGGTGCCGGATTCCGGCCAAGACGGCACGGTGCGCGGCTATTTCGTGCTGTCAGTCGACATCACTGAGCGCAAGCGCATCGAGGACGAACTGCGTCAGGCACAGAAGATGGAAGCCATCGGGCAGTTGGCCGGAGGGATCGCGCACGACTCCAACAACATGCTGGCGGCGACGCTCGGCAATCTCGATCTGCTGCTCGACGCCTTGCCGCCCGCCGAGGTCTCCTGCCGCAGCCTGGCCGAACGGGCGATCGAGGCGGCTGAGCGAGTTGCCGACCTCAACCGCCGCCTGCTCGCTTTCGCCCGCAAGCAGACGCTGCGGCCGCAGATCACCGACGTGAACCAGCTGGTCAGCGGGATGACGACGATCCTGCAGCGGACGCTCGGCGAAACCATCGAGATCGAAGTTGCGCAGGATCCGATGCTGTGGCACTGCCTGATCGACCCGACGCAATTGCAGAACGCGCTGCTCAACCTGGCCCTCAACGCGCGGGATGCGATGGCAGGCAGCGGGCGCTTGACGATCGCGACCGCGAATGCCGTGCTCGACCAGCCACTCGATGACGGGGATGAGCGGATCGCTCCCGGTGACTACGTGACGATCGCGGTGTCGGACGTAGGCGCCGGCATGCCGCCTGAAGTCGCACGCCGCGCCTTCGAACCCTTCTTCACCACCAAGGAGTTCGGCGAAGGCAGCGGGCTCGGCCTCAGCATGGTCTATGGCTTTGCCAGGCAATCGGGGGGCACGGTGGTGATATCGAGCCAAGTGGCGCAAGGTACGTGCGTCACGCTGTATCTGCCGAGCGCGGGACCAGGGACCACCGACCGGCCGCGCGCCGGCGCGGTGCGACCGTTGCGGCCAGAGACCGGCGAACGGATTCTCGTGGTGGAGGACAATCCGCTGGTCGGCGCGATGGCATCCACCATGCTGTCCTCGATGGGTTACAGCCCAATCGTCGTCATCAATGCTTCCTCGGCGATCGCCGAGTTGGAGCGGCCGGACCCGGTCGCGCTGCTGCTGACCGATATTCTCCTGCCCGGCGGCATGACCGGCATTGAATTGGCGCGCCAGGCCCGCCGCAGATGGCCCCACCTGCCGATTCTCTTTATGTCCGGTTTTGCGGACCCCTCGCTGCTGCCCGACGAATTCCGAGCTAATACAAAGCTCCTCGCGAAGCCGTTTCGTCTGGGGCAATTGTCCGAAGCGATCGTGTCGACCTTGGCCGGCATGAAAGTGACCTGAGCTCGCGGCAATTGGATTGCCGGCATTATCGCATGGCTTGATGCTATCGTCCCGAAGACGTGGCCGAGACGTTCGTCGACCTGATCCATCATCCACGGGACGAGGTCGCGGTCGGCGGGCCGGCGCGGCTCGGACAGATGTCCTATGCGCTGGCCCCGCGGCCGACCGATCGTCTGATAGGGGCGGCCTTCCGTACGCTGCTGTCGCGCGCCAAGCCGGCACCGCGCAGCAAGGGCGCGCTGCTGGCTCCGGTTGCGGCCGGGGCTCAGTCCGACGGCGGCTGGCTTGCCCGCAAGCGGCTGCCGCCCGCCGATCAACTGACGAAGATCGCGCTCGGCGTTGGTGCTGCCGCACTCGCCACGTTCGCGGTGTCGCGCGCGGCCGCTCTGCCGGCACAGCTGTAAAAGCTGGTGCGCGACATGGCCGGCGGTGATGATCGGCTCAGGCTGACGCGAACCGGCTTAGCTGAGTCGGCGACCCGCGAGGGTCGCCAGATTGTCCCTGATCGCGGAGGTCAAGCGCCCCGTCCGCTCGATCTCGGCGAGAAGATCCGCTCTCAACATCCTGCTTCGTCCGAGGAGCGACTCGCTCGCGGACACCAGCTGGCGGGTCTGCTTACATAGGCCCGTCAGGTTGGTCACGCGACTCGGGGGAAGCACCTCGCGGAACGACACCTTCATCAGGACAGTGTGTTGCGCGTCGGTGATTTCAAACGCATCGGTTTGCGGATTTCGTCGCGCCTGAAGCTTCTCGCAGGCGATTTCCAGGATCGCCTGATAGGTGGACAGATAGGCGGCCTCCAGCGATGGAAATTCGGAACCGGTATCGTCGATGCTGACCTTGCCCTGCGAGATGAAATTGAAGAAGAACAACGGCATGTCAGCAGCTCCCTGCTTCCGATAGCCCCAATTCGCCGAGATACTCCTCGTCGAATTCAGCGATCGCGTAGAGACCTGCCTTGTCCAGGATCACGAGCCGCGCTCGATTGAATTCGACCAATCCTGCGCTGCGCAATCGCTGCAGCACTCTGTTCACATGTACGACGGACAGCCCGAGGACCTCGCTCAGCTCATGCTGGGTCATCGGCAGATCGACGCCGTCGCCGGCGTCCGGCTGGGATGGCCGCAACCGACAGAACATCTCGCATAGAAAATGCGCCAGCCGGGCTTCCGCCGTCCGGCTTCCAAGTCCGATCATCCATTCCTGACGGATCGCAGCCTGCGCCGCGGTCTCCCGCCACAGCGCCCTGGCAATCGCCGGGCGATCCTCCATCAGCCGGCGCAGCGCCGGGATCGGAATCGACAGCGCGATCGCCGAGGTCAGGGCGACGATCGAGGTCCTCGCACGGCGGAAGGCAAGATCGCCGGCGTTGAGCATATCTCCGGCGACGAAGATGGCGACGATCTGCTCGCTGCCATCGGCCAGCACCCTGCAGGCCTTCGCCATTCCGCTACAAAGAACGGTCAATGACGACAGCGTCTCTCCTTCCTCGCTCAGAGGCTCGCCCTGGAGCACGTGCCGCGGGACTGCAGGAGCAAACAGGGCCTGCTGGTCGGCGGGTTGCAGACCCAGGCGCGCCGCCACATGGCCGGCCAGCAAACCCGGGCCGGCCAGCGAGGCTGGACCTGCATGGTGCGAATCGCGGCTTGGTCCACTCACTCCGCGTCCCCGCGATGTCTCGGACGGCTGCTCCTCGGCGCTGCTCCGATCGGACCCGTCCATCCACTCCCGCAATTCGGCGTAGGACTCGAGCAGCTTGGCTTCGTGCAATAGCAGCGACCTCAGCCTGGTCTCGCGCGAGGTGGCCAGCATGCGTCGCTCATGAGCCAGCTGACGCAGCTCCTGCGAAGACCGGGATCGAATGGTCAGCCGATACAGCATGTTTCGTCGGCCTCAAACGCACGGCTGGACGCAGAGTTCCACGACCTGGGAACATTTTTGATCCTATCGTGATGCCGGTCAACGTCCTTGCGGAGGAGCCTTCCTTCCGCGCGGCCGTTGTCCCGGCGGTGAGTGACTAGGCTCGAACTTGCAGGCGCCGGCTGGGCGTCGGAAGGGCAGTGCGGGTCCGGCCACCGCAGCTTGCGCCGGGTCTGCCTGGACGATACGTGTTGTATCGGACCGATTGGGCGACGCTTGGCTGGAGGCCGCATCAAATGGATCAACCAGCTTTTCGCGTCGTCGGTATCGGCGCATCGGCCGGGGGCATCGAAGCGCTCGAAGGGTTCTTCCGCGGGCTGCCGGCGGATCCCGGATTCGCCCTCGTCATCGTCACGCATCTCGGCCCGGGCCGGGAGAGCGCGCTGCACGAGGTGATCGCGCGGTTCACAGCCATGCCGGTCATGGCCGTGACGGACGGCTTGGAACTCAGGCCGAACTACGTTCATGTGCTCACCAGTCATGCCATCCTGACCGTGGAGAAGCTGCGGCTCATGGTCAGGCCGAGCAACCGTCGCCAGCACAAGCCGATCGACGTGTTCCTGAGCTCACTGGCCGTCGATCTCGGCGAGCTCGCGGTCGGCATCATCCTGTCGGGCGGCGATTCCGACGGCACGCTGGGCATCAAGGCCGTCAAGGAGCGCGGCGGCCTGACGCTGGCGCAGGTGACGGATGGTTTCGGGCCGAACCATCCGGACATGCCCGACAGCGCCATCGCGGCAGGGCTGGTCGATCTCGCCATTCCCGTCGATCAGATGGGTCCCAAGCTGATCGAGTTTGCGCGCGGCAACCTCCTGATGGCCGGTATCAGCGAGGGCGCGCGATCGGCCGATGAGGAGGAATTCGAGGAGGAGTTCCTGAAGGCGCTGCCGGAGGTCTACAGCCTGCTCCGCAACCAGCTCGGCCACGATTTCAGCGGCTACAAGCCCAAGACCTTCATGCGTCGCGTGCTGCGGCGCATGCAGGTCAACCAGCTCGTGACCATCGAGGCCTATATCGAAAAGTTGCGCCAGGAGGCGCAGGAGGTGAGCGCGCTGTTTCGCGACCTCCTGATCAACGTCACCAATTTCTTCCGGGATGCCGAGGCATTCGACAGTCTCGCTACGCATGTGATTCCCAAGCTGTTCGAGGGCCGCGGCGCCGATGAAACGGTCCGGGTCTGGGTGCCCGGCTGTTCGACCGGTGAGGAGGTGTTCTCGATCGGCATGCTGATGCGGGAGCGGATGGAGAAGCTGTCGGCGGTGCCGCGCGTCCAGATCTTCGCCACCGACATCGACGAGCGCGCGCTCGCCGCGGCCAGGGGCGCACGCTATCCCGCGGCCCTGCTCGACAGCGTCTCTCCCGAACGGCGCAGCCGCTTCTTCGTATTGGACGGCGGCAGCTATGTCGTCTCCAAAGACGTTCGCGAGCTCTGCATCTTCTCGCCGCACAGCGTCATCCGCGATCCGCCATTCTCGCGCATCGACATGATCTCCTGCCGCAATCTGCTGATCTATTTCGGGCCGGACGTGCAGAGCCAGGTGATCCCGACGTTTCACTATGCGCTGCGGCCGGACGGCTATCTGTTTCTGGGATCGGCCGAGAACGTCAGTCAGTTCGACGATCTCTTCACAGCCGTCGAGAAGAAGCATCGCATCTTTCGTCGCCGCTCCGACATCGCCCCGCATGTCCGCCTGCCGTTGATGGTCAACGCGCTCAGGCCGGGGCAGGTGTCCGACCGGATGCCACGCCGGCCGCCGCTCGGGGGCGTGGTGCTGCGCCAACGAGTCGACGAGCATGTGCTGGAGCGGTATTCGCCGGCTCATGTCGTGGTCAATCGCGAAGGTGACGTAGTCTACTACTCGAGCAAGACCGGGAAATACCTGGAGCCGCCGGCGGGCACTCCGACTCGGCAATTGCTGACGCTGGCCCGCAAGGGGCTGCGGCTCGACCTGCGCACCGCCTTCCGCGAGTCGGTTGAGACCGGCCGCAGCAGCTTGCGCGACGGCGTCGCCGTCGAGAACGAAGGCGGCGGCGTCCAGTTTCTCAACATTCTCGTCGAGCCGCTCGCCGACGGCGAGCCGCTCTATCTGATCCTGTTCATCGACCAGGGACCGGTGCTCAGCCGCGAAGAGGCGCTTCTGCGGGTCGGCTCGACCCAGGAAGGTGCCGCACGACATGCCGAACGGGAGCTGCGCGAGACGCGCGACCGCCTGCAGTCGATGATCGAGGAATATGAAACCGCGCTGGAGGAGCTCAAATCCTCGAACGAGGAGCTGGTGTCCGTCAACGAGGAGATGCAGTCCACCAACGAGGAGCTCGAAGCATCGAAGGAGGAATTGCAGTCCGTCAATGAAGAGCTGCACACCGTCAACGGCGAGCTCAACAGCAAGGTCGAGGCGCTGGATCGTGCCAACAACGACCTGCAGAACCTGTTCGAAAGCACCGAGGTCGCGACCATCTTTCTGGACAAGGCGATGACCATCCGCAGCTACACGCCGAGTGTGGCGCGGATCTTCAACATCCTGCCGAGCGATCGCGGGCGTCCCATCACGGATTTGTCGAGCCGCCTCAGCCTGAAGACCTTCGCCGACGATATCAACGGCGTGCTCGACGGCGGTGAGGGAGTGGAGCGCAGGGTGACGACAGACGACGGCGCCACCCACTATCTGGTGCGCTTGTCGCCTTACCGTGCCGCCGAAGGCCGCAGCGAGGGGATCGTGGTCGCCTTCATCGATATCACCAATGTGACCCACGCCGAGGCGCGCCAGAGCGTGCTGATCGCCGAGCTGCAACATCGCACCCGGAACCTGCTGACGGTGGTTCAATCCGTGGCACGTCAAACCATCGGACGGGGAGAGGCGCTGGACGCGTTCGCAGCCCGGCTGCAGGCGCTCGGCCGCATTCAGGATGTGATCAGCAGAGGTCGATCCGACAGGATCGATCTCGCCGACCTGGTCAAGCTGGAGCTCGATGCGGTGGGATTCGGCGCCAGTGACAGAGTTCATGTCGAGGGGCCGAAGGTCGCGCTTGGCTTCGACGCCCTGCAGACCCTCGCCCTCGTGGTTCACGAGCTCACCACCAATGCGCTGAAGTATGGTGCTCTCAAGCTGCCGGAGGGACAGCTCGCGATATCCTGGGAGATCAAACGTCTGCCGGACGCGAACCTGATGCTGGTCTTCGCCTGGATGGAAACCGGCGTCACGATGCCCGCCCAAACGGAAAAGAGAGGGTTTGGGCGGGAGTTGATCGAGCGGATCCTGTCCCCGAACTTCGGCAGCGGCTTGAAATTCGCTACCGATGGCCTCCATTGCCACCTCGAAATTCCTCTCGATGACCGCACCAACCGAGTGCCGTGCTAGGTGATCTGCTGTCCGGAGGACGACAGACCGAAAGCTGCACCGGATTCAAGAATTGGCTCGTACGGACGGTTTTTTGAATTTCGTGAGGGCCGGTTGCCGAGATCATGCAGGGCTCGGAGACATAGCGGTCAATGAGGTCGGAGAGGGGAGGGTCTAACCCTCGACTTCGATCGAGAGCACCCGGCGTCGCGAGCTCCCTTTCCCCTTCTCAAGCAAGCTGCGTCGGTCGGCTTCCGGTCGAACGGTTCGAGAGGTACGTTTCGCGCGTGTGCGCCGAACGTGTTTTCACAACAGGCTGAGATCTCTGTATTAGGGACCGGCGGTTCGTCATTCGGACGCCGGTCCCATCGCGCGCAGCCGTTGTCCGAAGGCCGCGAATGGTGCCCTCGGGCGGGGCCCGTTAGAGC
>JBARNF010000777.1:0-3625 GCA_049802835.1 Bradyrhizobium sp. | reverse complement strand
TCACCCGGATGCGATCAGCGTGCAGCGACCAATCGCGCAGCGCCTGCTGCTCGCAAAATCTCTTCTTTGCAATTTCAGTGGCTTGGCCTTCACTCTCGGCATCAACTTCAAGCGTGCACTGACAGATCTCGCTCTCGCGGCCGTTCTCGCCAAGCACGTCTTTCATGAAGTGGACGACATAATGGGACATGGAACCTCCCTGCCGTTTCAGCAGTCCTTGAAGTCCATGTTACCGCGCTCCAGCCGCGGCTGTTGACTGATATCAATCAGCGGATGCAAATATTTGATGCAGCAATGGAACCCGGCTCAGGCGCCGGCGGATGGCAGGCTCGCTGCAGCGATCGCGACGAAGTTCGAGACGGCGCGACGAACGCGGCCGCGAGTTGCCCTCAGGATTGAATTCAGCCGGCGCATCTGACCAGGTCCTTCTGCGCCAGGCGAAGGATCACCCCTAAGCTCATGACGCACAAAGAAAATGATCAACCTGGCGCCGGCTGTCGAGACGCGCCGGAAAATAGCAATGTCCGCTTCGTCGGCGCCTGCCTGGAGAGAAGATTCACTGCTGCATCACGGCTTCTGACGCATGAAATCTTCTCGGCCGCACCTGGCTACGCGGGCGCCACCCCGAACGTCTCGCGGAAGCGGGCGCTGTAGAGCGGCCACGCCTCCGGATTGATCAGGCGCGGCGGCCGCCCGCCGTCGAGCGCGGCGAGCAGCTGCTCGGCGGCGATCTGCCCCATGTTCTGCCGCGCCTCCCGGGTGACCCCGGCCGTATGCGGGCTCGCCAGGACATTGTCGAACTGCAGCAGCGGATGCTCCGGCGGCGGCGGTTCCTTGGACCAGACGTCGAGCCCGGCCCCGGCGATGCGCTTGTCGCTGAGCGCCTCGAGCAGCGCCGCCTCGTCGTGGATGAAGCCGCGGGCCGTGGTGATGAAATAGGCACCCGGCTGCATCAGCGCGAACTCGCTGGGACCGATCATGCCCCGGCTGTCCCTCGTCAGCGGACAATTGATCGAGACGAAATCGGACCGCCGCATCAGCTCATGGAGCTCGACCTTCGTCGCGCCACGCGCGGCGATCTCCGCTGCGGAGAGATAAGGATCGTAGGCCAGAACGGTCATCCCGAGCAGGCCGCTGCACAGCGCGGCGACGCGGCGGCCGACCTGGCCGAGCCCGACGATGCCGACGGTGCGGCCCTGCACCTCATGCCCGATCAGGTCGTTGCGGTTGACGTCGCGCTCCCGGCGCAGCCTGCGATCGGCTTCGACGATCCGCTTCGACAGGGTCAGCATCATGCCGAGGGTGTGCTCGGCGACCGAATGGGCATTGCCGCCGGACTGGTTCACGACCAGGACGCCCGCTTTGGTGCAGGCCTCGACATCGACCGGGTCATAGCCCGCGCCGTTGCTGGACACGATCAGCAGATGGGGCGCGCGCCGCAACAGCTCGGCATCGACGTGGAAGCGTGGCGCAAGCTCGTCACGGGCGGCGCCGATCTGGTAGGCATGCGCCGCCGCGAGGATCGGCGCGGTCAGCTCGTCGGGACTGTCGTTCTCCAACCGGTCGAGCCGGACATCCGGACGGGACGCAAGATGTTCGCTGAAGATCGGATGCGCCAGATATTTGACGTAGAAGACGCGCTTCAAGTTCGCGGCCATGATCGGGGCGACCTCCTGGTTTCTTGTTGCTTGATTTCCGATTCGAACGGCGGATGCCTGACCGGCCGGCCGACATGTTGACAATCAGGCCGGCCGCGTCAAGCTCGGCGGAGCGTCATCTCGGAAGACACGATGAGCGCCAGGGAGGAACAGCAATGGCCGCCGAAGCCGATGCGGCGCGATCAGCATCACCAGCGCCAAGCTGGCATGACATCGTCCTGCACACGCTCAAGCGCAACGCCGTCGACCTCGTTCCCTACGTTCCCGACCGCGTCCTGACCCCGCTGATCGAGAGCCTGCACGCCGATCCGTTCTTCACGACGTTCGCCACCGCGCGCGAGGAGGAAGCCGCCGGCATTCTCTCGGGCGCCTGGATGGGCGGCCGGCGCGGCGCGCTGCTGATGCAGACCTCCGGCTTCGCGACATTGGCCAACGTGCTGGCCTCGCTGGTCGTGCCGTGCCAGATCCCGCTGATCATGATCGTGTCCGAGCGCGGCACGCTCGGCGAGTTCAACTACGGCCAGTCGCTGGTGTGCCGGACGATGCGGCCGGTGCTCGATGCGCTGGCCATGGAGCACCACACCATGACGCGCCTCGACGAGCTGGAGTTCATCGTCGACCGCTCGATCAAGCAGGCCATCGCCACGCAGGCGCCGGTGGCGCTGATCCTGTCGCCCCTGCTCACCGGCGGAAAGGTGTTCGCATGAGCGCGCCCGAGACCGGCCATCACATGCGCAATACAAAGGTCATGAACCGCTTCGATCTCACCTGCCGGCTGGTCGCGAAGCTGACGCGCGAGGAAGCCGTGATCGGCGGCATCGGCAACACCAATTTCGACCTGTGGGCGGCGGGCCAGCGGCCGCAGAACTTCTACATGCTCGGCAGCATGGGCCTCGCCTGCCCGATCGCGCTCGGCGTCGCGCTGGCGCAGCCGCAGCGTCGCGTGTTCGCGCTCGAAGGCGACGGCTCGCTGTTGATGCAGCTGGGCTGCCTGACCACGATCGCGACACGTGCACCGAAGAATTTGGCCATCATCGTGATGGACAACGGCATCTATCAGATCACCGGAAGCCAGCCGACGCCGGCGCGACATGCCGACATCGTCGCGATTGCTGCGGGGTGCGGCATCTCCGCCAGTCATTGGACTGCGGACGAGGAGGATTTCGAGCGCCTGGTCGACCTCGCGCTGCAAGCCGCCGGCCCGGTGCTGATCGCGGCGCGCATCGACGACAAGCCGGGCGTGGGCGCCACGCGGCGCGATCCCGCGCAGATCCGGGAGCGCTTCATGCAGGGCCTGGGCGTCCGGCAGCCGATCTGAGCGAGCCCGGTGGCCGCCGTCTGCGGTATGATGAGAAAGCTTCGTTTCGAGCCACGTTAACTACACCGGCGGCTCAAGCGGCTGTGACCCCGGCTGGTGGCCCGGATCATGCTATGCAGCGGGCATGAAAATCGTATTTCGCCTGTCGGCCTGGCTGCTCGCCGCAGCCGTCGCCTTCGCAACGCTGGGCCCCCCGAACTATCGGCCCCATTCTCCTCTTGGACAGGATGGCGAACACGCGTTGGCCTTCATCCTGATCGGCCTTGCCTTCGGCATCGCCTATCGCAGCCATCGCCTGCTGACGACCACCATCGCGGTGGTGCTGATCGGCGCGCTCGAAATCGCGCAGTTCTGGGCCCCCGGGCGTCATGCGCGCCTGGAAGATTTCCTCGTCGACGCCGCGGCCGCCTGTATCGGCTTCGGCCTTGCCGCCACCTTGGACTGGCTCGCCCGGCAGGTTCGCGCGCAAACAACCTGACGCAACGAAAGGCCCCGCCGCATCAGCAGCGAGGCCTCCCTGTTTGACGACGTCAGATCACTCGATGATCTTGATCACGCGGCGCGTACGCGGATCGACGATCACCCGGCGATCATTGACGACCGCATAGCGATACTCGGTGTAGCGCGGCACGGGGCGCAGCTCGACCGT
>JBARNF010000776.1:0-10912 GCA_049802835.1 Bradyrhizobium sp. | reverse complement strand
TCCATGCCCTTGAAGGGGGCAGCGGCCTTGATGAACCACTGCATCTCCTTCAGCTGGTCGTCCTTCGACAGCGTCGAAGGCTGAAATTCGCTGTCGATCCACTTCTTCGCTGCCGCCTCGTCGGCGTAGGCGGGCGCGGTGATCGCAGCCGACGCCGCCATCAGCGCGAACGCGCTCGTCATCATCAACGCCCTGGTCTTCGAGGCGTTGGCCCTGGGCAGGGGCTGCTTCCCTTCCGGCAGATATTGCATGGTGTTCCTCCATTGCAGTGACAGACTTTTTCAGGCCCGGGTTGCTCCCGGATCTGCTCCAATTCGTTCGCCTCAGACGGTGCGGAAGATCGCCACGGCCGACGCCAACGAAATCGCGCTTGCGAGCCACAGGCTCGAAATCTCAAAACTGTCTTCGCCGAACGGTACGCTGGCGATGGCGTCAGTCCCGACCAGTGCGATCCACACGAGATGAATGACGGCGGCCGTGATCAGCGAAATGAACAGGCGGTCGCCGCGCGTGGTCGGAATCCGCAACACGCCGACGCGTTCGGCTTCGGGATAGGCCGCCGCAAGCCACGTCATGCCGCCAAGTGTCAGCGCGATCAGCACGAAGAAGATCGCGCTCGGCAGCGTCCAGGCCATCCATGCGATGTTGTCCATGGCTATCAGCTCCAGGCGCTAATGGATCCCCTCCCCCGCTTGCGGGGGAGGGTTGGAGTGGGGGCGCCGCGAGTCGGACTGCCCGAGAGGACAGATGCCCCCACCCGCATCGCATCTACCGATGCGATGCGACCTCCCCCGCAAGCGGGGGAGGTGGAGCGGAGGCTGTGGCGACATGAAGCCATCATCACACCCGCCCCAATGCGAAGCCGCGCGCGATGTAGTTGCGGACGAACCAGATCACGAGCGCACCGGGGATGATCGTGAGCACGCCGGCGGCGGCGAGCAAACCCCAGTCCATGCCGGCGGCGGAGACCGTGCGGGTCATGACCGCCGAGATCGGCTTGGCATCGACCGAGGTCAAGGTGCGGGCGAGCAGCAGTTCGACCCAGGAGAACATGAAGCAGAAGAACGCGGCGACGCCGATGCCGCTCGCGATCAGCGGCACCAGGATCTTCACGAAGAAGCGCGGAAACGAGTAGCCGTCGAGGAACGCCGTTTCGTCGATCTCGCGCGGCACCGAGGAGACGAAGCCTTCGAGGATCCACACCGCGAGCGGAATGTTGAAAATGCAGTGCGCGAGCGCGACCGCCCATGGCGTATCGAACAGGCCGATCGCCGAATACAGGTTGAAGAACGGCAGCGCATAGACCGCGGCCGGCGCCATGCGGTTCGACAGCAGCCAGAAGAACAGATGCTTGTCGCCGAGGAAACGGTAACGCGAGAACGCGTAGGCCGCCGGCAACGCCACCGAGATCGAGATCACCGTGTTGATGATCACGTATTTCAGCGAGTTGATGTAGCCGGAATACCAGCTCTCATCGGTGAAGATCCGCATGTAGTTCGCGATCGTCGGCTGGTGCGGCCACAGCGTCATGGTCGAGACGATCTCGGAATTGGTCTTGAAGCTCATGTTGACGAGCCAGTAGATCGGCAACAGCAGGAAGACCAGGAACACCGAGATGATGACGCGACGGCCCGGAATCGAGTTCATCACGCGCCTCCTTGCGTCGGCCGGCGCTCGGTGCCGGCATGGGTCATGATCGTATAGAAGATCCAGCAGACGATCAGGATGATCAGGTTGTAGACCAGCGACAGCGCCGCGGCCTTGCCGAGGTCGAACTGGCCGAGCGCGATCTTGACCAGCTCGATCGAGATGAAGGTGGTGGAATTGCCGGGCCCGCCGCCGGTCACCACGAACGGCTCGGTATAGATCATGAAGCTGTCCATGAAGCGCAGGAGCACGGCGATCAGCAGCACCCGGTGCATCTTGGGCAGCTGGATCGCGGTGAACACCGCCCAGCGCGAGGCACCGTCGATCTGCGCCGCCTGGTAATAGGCGTCGGGAATCGACTTCAGGCCGGCATAGCAGAGCAGCGCCACCAGGCTGGTCCAGTGCCAGACATCCATCACGATGACCGTCACCCAGGCGTCGATATCATTGGAGACGTAATTGTAGTCGATGCCGATGCTGGTCAGCGTATAGCCGAGCAGGCCGATGTCGGGGCGGCCGAAGATCTGCCAGATGGTGCCGACTACGTTCCATGGAATGAGCAACGGCAGCGCCAGGGTGACGAGGCAGAACGCCACCGTCCAGCCGCCACGCGGCATCGACAGCGCCACGACGATGCCGAGCGGCACCTCGATGGCGAGGATTACGGCCGAGAACAGCAGGTTGCGCCCGAGCGAGGCCAGGAAACGGCCGCCGAGATCGGTCGAGGGATCGAGCAGCTCCTTGAACCAGCCGACTCCGTTCCAGAAGAACTGGTTGTTGCCGAACGTATCCTGAAGCGAATAGTTCACGACCGTCATCAGCGGCAGGATGGCGGAGAACGCGACCAGCAGGAACACCGGCAGTACCAGGAACCAGGCCTTGTTGTTGATGGTCTTGTCCATCACTTAGGTTCCCTCGACGAGGCGGCTGTCGGCATAGACATGGACATGCGACGGGTCGAAGCGCAGCCCGATCGCCGCCCCCTGCGGCGAGAACCCGGCCGGCAGGCGCGCGGCGAGCTTGACGGCGCCGACGCGGACCTGCGCGAAGCGGATGCGGCCAAGATCGTCGATGCGCTCGATGTTGGCGTCGAGCAGGCCTGGTCCGGGTGCTGCGACGTCGACGAACTCCGGACGCACGCCGATCTCGATCTTGGCGCCCGCCGGCAGCGCAGCGTAGCTGCGTGCCAGCGTCAAGGTGTGACCGTCGATGCGGGCCTCGCGTCCCTTCACCTCGGCGGAGAGGATGTTCATGCCGGGCGAGCCGATGAAGTAGCCGACGAAGGTATGCGCCGGCTTGTCGAACAGTTCCGCCGGCGTGCCGCTCTGCACCACGCGGCCATCATGCATCACGACCACGGTGTCTGCGAAGGTCAGCGCCTCCGTCTGATCGTGGGTCACGTAGATCATCGTGAGATCGAGCTCGCGATGCAGCGCCTTCAGTTTCGAGCGCAGCTGCCATTTCAGCTCGGGATCGATCACGGTGAGCGGCTCGTCGAACAGCACCGCGGCGACGTCTGACCGCACCAATCCGCGGCCGAGCGAGATCTTCTGCTTGGCGTCGGCGGTGAGCCGCGTCGCCTTGCGGTTAAGGTCCGGCGTCAGGTCGAGCAGCCGCGCGATCTCGGCGACGCGCTTGTCGATCTCCGCTTTCGGCACGCCGCGATTCTTGAGCGGGAAGGCGAGATTCTCGCCGACGGTCATCGTGTCGTAGATGACCGGGAACTGGAACACCTGGGCGATGTTGCGCTCGCGGGTCGAGGCTTTCGTGATGTCGGTGCCGTCGAACAGGATCTTGCCGCGCGAGGGCACGAGAATGCCGGAGATCAAATTGAGCAGCGTGGTCTTGCCGCAGCCGGATGGGCCGAGCAGCGCATAGGCGCCGCCCTGGCGCCAGGTCATCGTGACCGGCTTCAGCGCGAAGCTTTCGATGTCGGCATTGTTGCCATGGTAGGATTGGGCGAGATCGACGAGGTCAATGCGGGCCATGCGGCATCTCCCTCATAGGCTCTTCGGCGCCGCGACCAGTCGGTCGCTGGCGTCGAAAACAAACACATCGGCGGGATCGAGCACGGCATCCAGGATCTCGCCGGGCTCGTATTCATGGACGCCGTGCAGCACGGCAACCCAGTTCATGCCATCGCGCGTCAGGTGCACGAAGCTCTCCGAACCGGTGATCTCCGTCACGGAGACGGTCGCCGGGAAGGCGTGGCGGCCATGGCTCGCACCGGCCTTGGCGAGCCCGAGCTGGTGCGGCCGAAGACCGGCGCGATAATTGCCGTCGGGCAGATCGGCATAGAGGCCGCCCGCCGGCGCGCTCACGCCACCGGCGTAATGCACGCTGTCGCCACGCTTCTGGATGTCGACGATGTTCATCGGCGGGTCCGAAAACACTTGGCCGACGCGCAAGGTGTCGGGACGGCGATACACGGCCGCGGTGTCGCCGGCCTGCAGCGTCTGGCCTTCCCACATGCAGATGGTGCGACCGCCGAGCAGCAGCGCCTCCGACGGCTCGGTGGTGGCATAGACGAAGATCGCGCCTGAGGCCTCGAAGATGCGCGGCAGCTCGGTGCGCAGCTCCTCGCGCAGCTTGTAGTCGAGATTGGCCAGGGGCTCGTCGAGCAGCACCAGGTCGGCGCCCTTCACCAGCGCCCGCGCAATCGCGGTGCGCTGCTGCTGGCCGCCGGAGAGCTGCAGCGGCGTGCGCTTCAGATAGGGCTCGAGCCTGAGCAGCCCGGCGGCTTCCGCGACGCGCTTCTCGATCTCCTGGCGCGACTTGCCCTGAACGCGCAACGGCGAGGCGATGTTCTCATACACCGTGAGCGACGGATAGTTGATGAACTGCTGATAGACCATCGCGACCGAGCGCTGCCGCACGTCGGCACCGGTGACGTCCTTGCCGTCGACCAGCACGCGGCCGGTGGTCGGACGGTCGAGGCCGGCGAGCAGCCGCATGATCGAGGTCTTGCCCGACAAGGTCGGACCGAGCAGCACGCTCAGCGTGCCCCGCTGCAGGGTCAGCGAGACGTCGCGAATGGTGGTGACGCCATCGACGATGCGGGAGACGTGATCGAGCGTGACGCTCATGCGCGTCCTCCCGCCTCACGCGCCTGCACGGCGGAGCGCTCCCGATTGGCAACGATCCACGCATCGAGCGCGGCGATCTCAGTCGCCGACATCCGCAACCCCAGCTTCGATCGACGCCACACAATGTCCTCGGCCGTCAACGCCCACTCGTCCGTCATCAGGTACCTGACTTCGCGCTCCGTCAAGGTGCCACCAAAATCCTGGCCGAGATCGGCGGAAGATGTCGCACCAGCGAGCATGGTCGCAGCCCGCGTGCCGTAGGCGTAGGCGATCCGCTTCGCATGTGCATCTGACAGGAACGGATAGGTCTTGCGGAGATCGGCGATCAGCGCGGCGACGGCCTGCACCTTCATGTCGCCGCCGGGCAGCGGCGCCTTGCCGGTCCAGCCTGGCTGCGCCTTCGTGCCCTTCAGATAGGGCGCGAGGCGCTCCAGCGCCTCCTCCGACAACCGGCGGTAGGTCGTGATCTTGCCGCCATAGATCGACAGCAGCGGCAGGCCGCCCGGCGTATCGAGCTCGAACACGTAGTCGCGCGTCGCCGCCTTGGCTTCGCTGGCGCCGTCGTCATAGAGCGGCCGCACGCCGGAATAGCTCCACACGACGTCGCTCGGCTTGACCGGCTTGGCGAGATATTCCCCGAGCGCGGTGCAGAGATAGGCGATCTCCTCGTCGGTCGCCTTCACCTTGGCCGGGTCGCCCTGATAGTCGCGGTCGGTGGTGCCGATCAGCGTAAAGTCCTGCTGATAGGGGATCGCGAAGATGATGCGGCCATCGGCGTTCTGGAAGATGTAGGCGCGATCGTGGTCGTAGAGCTTGCGCACCACGATGTGCGAGCCCTGCACCAGCCGCACCTTGGCTTTCGCATTGACGCCGGCTCCCGATGCCAGCACCTGCTCGACCCAGGGCCCTGCGGCATTGACCAGCGCACGGGCCTTGATGGTCTCGCGCTCGCCGGTCTGGGTGTTCTCGGTGGTGACCAGCCAGACGCCGTCGTCCCGCCGGATCTCGGTCGCTCGGGCGCGCGTGCGGATCACGGCGCCACGGTCGGCGGCATCGCGCGCGGTGAGCACGACGAGACGGGCGTCATCGACGAAGCAGTCGGAATATTCGAAGCCTCTGGCATAGCGGCCGGCGATCAGCGGCCGGCCGACCTCGTCGGTGCGCAGATTGACCGAACGGGTCGGCGGCAGCAGCTTGCGCCCGCCGAGATGATCGTAGAGGAACAGGCCGAGACGCAGCAGCCAGGCCGGCCGCAGGCCCGCATGATGCGGCAGCACGAAGCGCAACGGGCGGATGATGTGGGGCGCGATCTGCCACAGGATCTCGCGTTCGATCAGCGCCTCGCGGACCAGGCGGAACTCATAATATTCGAGATAGCGCAGGCCGCCATGCACGAGCTTGGTCGACCAGGACGAGGTCCCGCTCGCCAGATCGTTCATTTCACAAAGGAAAACGGAATTTCCGCGTCCGGCCGCATCGCGCGCGATGCCACAGCCGTTCACGCCGCCTCCGACAATGGCGAGGTCGTAGATCCGCTCCAACAGACGCATCCCCCGGCAATCGCCTTCAAACCGGCGATTTCACTTTCACTTTCGAGTTAAACACAAACGAAAGTGAAAGCAAATCGAAATTCGCATGTTGGACCGAGATTGGGCAGAACCTGCCCAATCAGGGATCAAACAGCCCGGGATGATGGCGAAGTGTCAGGCGCGGCGCAGCACCGCCGGCGACGTCGCGTCGGCCGCCTCGTCCGTCTCGTCGGCCGGCATCGCCGAGATCACCTCGATGCCGCGGCTGTGGCAGATGCTGGCGAGCCCGTCCGGCAGCGGACGATCGGTGACGAAGGTCTGGATCTGGCTGAGATGCGCGATGCGCACCGGCGCGCTGCGATGGAGCTTGGTGGAATCGGCCACCAGCATCACGCTGCGGGCATTGGCGATGATGGCCTGCGCGACCTGCACCTCGCGATAGTCGAAGTCGAGCAGCGCGCCCTCCTCGTCGATCGCGGAGGCGCCGATGATGGCGTAATCGACCTTGAACTGGCCGATCAGCTGCGTCGCGGTCGATCCGACCACGCCGCCGTCCGAGCGCCGCACCGTGCCGCCGGCCACGATCACCTCGATGCGCGGATGGCGATAGAGCAGCATCGCGACATTGAGGTTGTTGGTGATGACCAGAAGATCCTGATGCGAGGACAGCGCGCTCGCAACCTCCTCCGTCGTCGTGCCGATGTTGATGAAGAGCGAGGAGCCGTTGGGAATGCGGGCGGCCGCGATCGCGCCGATCGCCTTCTTCTCGTCGGCAGCGACGAAGCGCCGCGCCTCATAGGCGAGGTTCTCGACCCCGGAGGCGATGATGGCGCCGCCATGGATGCGCGTCAGGGCGCGCTGCTCGCACAGATCGTTGAGGTCCTTGCGGATCGTCTGCGCCGACACTTCGAACCGGCGCGCGAGATCCTCCACCATGACGCGGCCGGAGGCGCGGGCGACATTCAGAATCTCGGTCTGGCGCTGGGAGAGGACAACCATGGTGAACTTTCGAGACGAACCGCACCATGGTGATACCGATCGAGTCGAGCGTCAATGCGCGAGCACGCAGCGCACCGCAACAATCATTAAGGTGCAGCGCGACAATTATTTCGCGAATGCGACCATCGTCGTGATGACAGGAGCGTCGCGGCGAATCAGGCCGCCACGCTCAACTCGCCGGCGACGATGCGCATGGCGGCGCGTTCGGCCTCGCGCGCGGTGCGAAACACCTGGCCTTCGAGGACATTGAAGCGGTGCGACGCCGCAAAGAAGCGGAAGCCGCCACGATCCCGAATGACGATGCCTGCCGCCTGGGAGCTGACCTCGATGATATAGGTGTCGGACATTGCGCATTCCCGCAGTTCATTCCGGGGCCTATAACCGGACTCCATGACGGTTGTTCCAGTCAGGGAGCCACCGGACATCCGATGTGCTGAATGCATGCCAACAGGCAATTGTGTGGATGTTATGTTTGCCGCACCGCGTGCGATCGCGCCGTCGACGCGACCGCCGCGAATCAATGCATATCGTCGGGGACCAACGTGGCCTTGCGCAGCGAGGCGCCGGCTCCGCCCAGACGGTTATGATGCTGGCCCAGCAATTCGTAGATCGTGCGGAGATCCCTCAGCACCTCGAGATGATGCTCACGATAGGCGCTGAGCTGGACTTCGTAGACACCGATTCTCCGCTCGGCATGGAGGAGTCGCTGCTGCAGCTTCTTTAGGACCTCCAAGGTCAAGTTCTCGTCGACGTCCGACATGGACTTACTCCCACCCTGTTCGTGCAACACGTCCCCCGACCGTTTTCCCCGTGGCCGGCAATTTTTTCCGGCTGTCCTTTTTTGCCGTGATGATCGGAAACGGACGACCGTCATCACCGTCAGTTCGATGCCCCAATCGAAACTCGCAATGGGGCAGAGACGCGGCGACGCGCCACTAAGCAACCAGAACTTGCAAACATCGTAAAGACGCCTGAGCTGTGGAAAAGGCCTACATCGCGCGAGATTGATCGTCGCGGGATGCTGATGCTCACGGATGCGTCACTGTCCGCCTGCGTCCTGCACAATGTCGGGAAACGCAGACCGCCGATCACGGTTCCTTATGTCGAACGGGCGTCATTTGCGGCGCGTATTAGCGGAGGTTATTGACGACGGCCGCTGACGCGGTCAGGCGGTGATCGCGCCGTCCCGCCTGACCGGCTGGGGCCGGCCATCGTCGTCGATCGACACATAGGTGAAGTTGCCGTCGGTGACCAGGATCGGCTGCTCCTCCTTCCGGCGCAGCACCCAGGCCTCGAGACGCACGGTCATCGAGGTGCGGCCGACGCGCACGAGATGCGCATAGACCGAGACGAGATCGCCGACATAGACCGCTTTCCGGAAGTTCATCGCCTCGATCGCGACCGTCACAGTCCGCGATTTCGCGATCTTGGCGGCGAACACGCCGCCGCCGACGTCCATCTGGCTGAGCAGCCAGCCGCCGAAGATGTCGCCATTGGCGTTGGTATCGGCGGGCATCGCCAGCGTGCGGATGCAGAGATCGCCGCGCGGCTCGGTCGGCGCCGACAGCGCGGCATGGACGGTCGCTTCGGTCACGTCGTTTCCCCGTAATATTCAGCAACAATGAGGAGTGGCGGGCATCAGTCGGGCCTGTTCATCTCGAACATCGCGTCCTGCATGATCTCGAAATAGTCGCCGCGCCGGCCGGCGCGCACGATCGGGTGCGCCAGTGCGGTCTGGTAGACGCCGTCCTTGATCAGGGACTTCCTGATGTGCACGGCCACCACCTCGCCGAGCGTCAGCCAGGCCTGGGCCTTGGTGCCGTCGGCGCCCTGCAGCTGGATGATCTGGGTGACCTTGCATTCGAACGCGACCGGGCTCTCCCCGACGCGCGGCACGTTGACGAACTTGCCGGGCACCGCAGTGACGCCAGCGAGCTTGAACTCGTCGACATCGCGCGCGACATGCGCGGCGGTCGCGTTCATCTGAGTGGCCAGGTCGCGCGTCACCAGATTCCAGACGAACTCGCCGGTGTCCTGGATGTTGGCGACACTGTCCTTCCACTGCGTCGAGGAAAAGCCGATGATCGGCGGCGTGTAGTTGAAGGCATTGAAGAAGCTGTAGGGCGCCAGATTGACGTGGCCATCGGCATCGCGGGAGGAGATCCAGCCGATCGGACGTGGTGCGACGATGGCGTTGAAGGGATCGTGCTTGAGGCCGTGACCGTTCTTCGGTTCGTAGAAATGCAGATCCTGCTCGGTCACGCCTTTGGTCCTTTCAACCGCCATCATTGCGACGAGCGCCGGCGATGAAGCGATCCTGCCTTCCTTGCGGACCGGGATTGCTTCCGCCGTCGCCCTTCGGGCCATGGCGGACGAGTCGCTCGCGCTCGCAATGGCGAGGAACTTAGCTTGCCGGGGTGCGTGAACCAAGCCCCGCCAGCACGAAATCGGTCATCTCCTCGACGGTCGGCCCCGGCTTGGTCGCGCATTGCGCGATCATCTGCGGATGAAAGAAGCGCATCATCGCGGTGGTCGCGCATTTCGCCGCCAGCACCAGGTCGGGCGCGTGGAATTCGCCGGACGCCAGCCCTTGCGCGATCACGCTGCCGACGATCTCGGTGATCAGCAGCATATGCGCTTCGCAGACCTCCCAGCTCTCCTCCATGGCCACTGTGACCATCTCGTGCAGCTTGGCGTCGCCGACATAGCGTTCGCTGTTCATCCGATGAATCGTGACGAGCAGCTCCCGCAGCCGCGGTGCCGCCGGTCCCGGGCGGCCCGCGATCTCCTGGGCCGCCACCTCGACCTCGCTCATCAGTGAACGGGCCACCGCCTGGTGGATCGCCCTCTTCGAATCGAAGAAGCGGTAGACATTCGCCGGACTCATATGGAGCTCCTTGGCGATGTCGGCGACCGTCGTCTTCTGATAGCCGATCTGCCGAAACAGCCGCTCCGCCACCACGAGAATCCGCTCGCTCGTATCGGGTTCGATATGTTCGGAAACCAGCGTCATCATGCCTGCAATCATTTCACCTATTCAGCGGCTTCAGCGATCGGAAATGCCGGGGCCGGATGGTCTTGATGCTGCGCCGCGGGATCAATCTGCGTGCCGGTCCCGCGCTGATCGAGGCTCTTACGAAACCAGAGGGCATACAAGCCCGGCAAGTACAGCAGAGTGAGGAAAGTTGCAACAAACAAGCCGCCCATGATGGTGATCGCCATCGGCCCCCAGAAGGCGGAGCGCGACAGCGGGATCATCGCGAGGATCGCAGCGAGCGCGGTCAGCACCACCGGCCGGGCGCGGCGGACGGTGGCCTCGATGATCGCCTCCTTGCGGGTCAGGCCATGGGCGACGTCGGTCTCGATCTGGTCGACCAGGATCACCGCGTTGCGCATGATCATGCCGGCCAGCGCGATCAGGCCGAGCAGCGCCACGAAGCCGAACGGGGCGTTGGCGACGTTGAGCCCGAGCGAGGCGCCGACGATGCCGAGCGGCGCGGTCAGGAACACCAGGATCAGCCGCGAGAAGCTCTGCAGCTGGATCATCAGCAGGGTCAGCATCACGATGACCATCAGCGGAAACAGCACGAAGATCGAGGCGTTGCCCTTGGCGGATTCCTCGAACGCGCCGCCTGCCTCGATCCGGTAGGC
>JBARNF010000775.1:0-11204 GCA_049802835.1 Bradyrhizobium sp. | reverse complement strand
AGCGATGGCAGCAGCACGATCTCGAGCCCGATCAGGATCGCGCTCAGCACCGCAGTCGCCGCCATGAACTGCAGGATCGCATCCCATCGCTCACCGCGGAGCCGCTTACGCTCAAAGGCGAGATGGGCGTCGTACTCGGCGCGCAGGTCGGTGTCGCGCAGCACCTTGTAGGCGACGATGATCATCTTGAGCGTGTGATCCGCCGCCGCGTCGCCACCGCCCGTGAGGTCGGGATGGTGCGCCTTCGCGGCCTGCCGGAAGGCTCGCTTGATGGTGTCGAGATCGGCGCGCGGCGAAACGCCGAGCACCTCATAATGTGTCGTCATGGCCCGGCCCCGCGGCCTCCTCCCGGGATCGCTGCGGGATCACGCCGGAAGCAGGTCGAGCGCATAATGGGCGCCATCGCGAACGAGCCGGCCAAATCCAGGCCAGGGAAAATGGGAACCGCAGATCAGCATCCTGTCCGCCACCACCCGGTCGAGCAATTTGCGACGGCTCGCCTCGGCGGCAAGGCCGTCCTGATCATACACGCCGTGCCATCCGGGATGACTTAGGCAGAACGCAGGCACGTAGGCCGTGTCCCCCGAAATCATCAGCTGGTCCTGGCCGGAGCTGAGATGAAAGGCGGTGTGCCCCGGCGTGTGGCCGGGAACGCTGACGAAGCGGATCCCGGGCACCACCTCGTCCTCCCCCTCGACCGGCAGCACGTTCTTCCAGCTCGGGATCACGCCCTGGATGCGCCGGGCCAGCGACTGCCGCCAGGGCGGCAGTCGGCTGGTCCGCGACGCATCGGTCCACCAGTTGTATTCAGCTGCTGCCACAATGATCTCGGCGTTGGGAAATACCGGTGCATTGGTATCTTCGCCGAGCAGTCCAAAAATGTGATCGGGATGGAAATGCGAGATCAGGATGGTGTCGATGTCGTGCGGACGAATGCCGGCGGCCTTGAGATTGTCCAGCATCCGGCCCGATACGAAGATGGAATCGGAATTGTAGCCCTGCACCTGTCCGCCGCCGCCGGCGTCGCACAGCACGGTCTTGCCCTTCAGCCGCACCACGAAGGTTGAGATCGGGATGGTGACGAACGCCGAGGTGAGGCCAGCCGCGCGCAGCGCCTCCTTGGTGTCGCTAATACCGGCATTGCTGAAGAAGCCCGCCTCATGCGGCTTCTCCCACACGCCGTCGTAGAGCGCGATGACCTCCGCCTCACCGATCGTGAGCCGGCGATAGCCTTGCTCAGGGTCCTCAGTGCGGCGGCGCGGCTTGGCGGCGACGACGGCGAGGCTCGCATCAAGACCGAAGGCGGCCGCAGCCGTCGCTGCCGACAGCACCAAGGTCCTGCGCGAAGGTTCGCCCGCCATCAAATCGCCCGCCACCGATCTGTACCACCGGTTGAACTAATCCAGGATGCAAGGAAACATTTGCACCTTAGCGGGATTATGGCGCGACGGCGGTCTTTCTGGTCGGAGAGATGCGTTCTCGGTGATGAGATGCAACAAGCGCACAGGCTGAGACTGATCGCCGACTAATGGAGCCCACGCGGCGGCAAACGGCGCACGGGTACCGTTTGCTATGATCGCAATCCCGCAACGAAGACGGCCGCAAAGCCGGGCGGCGCCGTTCAACCATCGCACGCCGCGCGGCTTGCCCCAAGGGCCGGCGCCCACGTCGTGGCTGTGCTCCAGCGATCAGGCGGCGCGGACCGATTGCAGGAAACGACCGACTTCCTGCTTGAGGCGATTGCTGTCGCCCGAGAGCTGGCGGGCCGCCGTGAGCACATGGCTCGAGGTGTCGCCGGTCTCGCTGGCGCCGCGCTGGACATCGGCGATGTTGGAAGACACCTGCTGCGTGCCGGTCGCGGCGTGCTGGATGTTGCGCGAGATTTCGGCCGTTGCGGCGCCCTGCTCCTCGACCGCCGCCGCCACCGTCGCTGCGATCTCCGAGAGGCGTTCGATCGTCGTCGAGATTTCCCTGATCGCGCCGACCGATTCCTGCGTCGCCGCCTGGATGCCGGAAATCTGCTGGCCAATCTCGCCGGTCGCCTTGCCGGTCTGCTCGGCCAGCGCCTTGACCTCGGAGGCCACGACCGCGAAGCCGCGGCCCGCTTCACCGGCGCGCGCGGCCTCGATGGTTGCGTTGAGCGCCAGTAGATTGGTCTGGCCGGCGATGGTGTTGATCAGCTCGACGACGGCGCCGATGCGGGTCGCCGCCTTCGACAATTCGCCGACCCGGTCATTGGTCCGGCGCGCCTGCTCGACCGCTTCGCTGGCGATGCGTGCCGATTCCTGCACCTGCCGGCTGATCTCCCTGACCGAAGACGTCAGTTCTTCGGTGGCGGATGCGACCGCCTGAACGTTCGCCGAGGCCTCTTCCGACGCGGCCGCGACAGTAGTCGAGAGCTCCTGGCCCCGCGACGCGGTGCCGGACAGCGTGTTGGCCGAGCTCTCGAGCTCGTTCGAGGCTGAGGATACGGTATCGACGATGTTACTGATGGCGCCTTCGAAGCCGTCGGCAAGCGTGGACATTTCCTGCTTGCGCGAAACCGCGGCGCGCCGTTCCTGCTCGATGAGCTCCCTGGCATTGAAGCGCACCATGGTCTGCACGGTCTGCAGGTTGCGCAGCGCGCGGCCGATCTCGTCGTCACGCGCGATGTGCACACGCGTGTCGAGCTTGCCCTGCGTGATGTTCTCCATCGTTTCGTTGACATGGCCGATCGGACCGATGATGGCGTTCATCGTGCGTGAGCCGGTCAGGCCGCAGAGGATGATGCCGACAGCCGCAATCCCCGCCGCGGTCAAGCCGCCGGGCCCGCCCTCGCCGAACGAGATCACGCCGAGCGTGATCAGCAATACAGTCTGCAGCGCGAGCAGCGTGCGCAGCCTTGCCGCGATCGTTCCGGTGAACATCGAGAGATGGTCGAACACCGAGCCGCGGCGGATGATGCCGTCATCGATCTTGTAGCCGTGCGGCTTGTTTTCGCGGATCGCAGCGTAGACCAGTTCGGCCTCGGTACGCTGGTCGGAAGGCAGCTTGGTGCGCACCGAGGTATAGCCGACAACCTGGCCGTCCTTGCGGATCGGCGATGCGGTCGCCAGGACCCAGTAGTAGTCGCCGTTCTTGCGCCGGTTCTTCACCGCGCCAACCCAAGGGCGACCCGCCTTCAACGTGGTCCAGAGATTGTCGAACGCTTCCGGCGGCATGTCGGGATGACGTACGATGTTGTGCGGCTGCCCCATCAGCTCAGCTTCGGCGAAGCCTGCGGCGTCGACGAAGTCCTGGTTGAAGAAGGTGAGCTTGCCCTTGGCGTCGGTCTTCGACACGATCAAGGTGTCATCCGTGATCGGATATTCGACGTTGGTGACGGGCAGGTTCTTGCGCATGGCGCGGCCTTCGATGCGTGAGGAGAACGAGTTGGCGGTCATGCCCTCATTGGCATGCCTAACTTTGCAGCAAGTGATGCATACAAGATCGCAGACGCCGATTAACCCAAGATAAAGTCCCCCGCCCGCGGAATTACGGGGCGTACCGCTTGTGAGTTCGAGTTGCATCGCAGCCCGCGGCGTTGCGGCCTCGCAACCGGCATAAGCGCACAACGATGCAACCATGTTGATCTGCATCTTGGTGCGGGCCGGGCCAGTGGCGTTGCGCCAGGAGAGCCAGCGTTGCCGGAGTCCCGCCGGGTGCGATGCACACCCTGCCGATACGCCAACCCACATGACCTTCGACAAAAAAGCCGCGGGCCCTGCGGCCCGCGGCTCCGATGTGCTCGATCGGTTCGAAACCGTGCGGCGCTAGGCCGCGCGAACGGTCTCCAGGAAACGGCTGACCTCGGTCTTCAGGCGGTTGCTGTCGGTCGACAATGATTTTGCTGCCGTCAGGACCTGAGACGACGCCGATCCGGTGTCGCTGGCGCCACGCTGCACGTCGGCGATGTTGGCCGAGACCTGCTGGGTGCCGGATGCGGCCTGCTGGACGTTGCGCGCGATCTCCTGCGTCGCCGCCCCCTGCTCCTCGACGGCGGCCGCGATGGCAGAGGCGATCTCCGACAGCCTTTCGATCGTGCCCGAGATGGTTCGGATCGCGTTCACCGATTCCTGCGTCGCCGCCTGGATGCTGGAGACCTGCTGGCCGATCTCGCCGGTCGCCTTCGAGGTCTGTTCGGCCAGCGCCTTCACTTCGGTGGCGACGACGGCGAAGCCCTTGCCCGCCTCGCCCGCACGCGCCGCCTCGATGGTCGCGTTGAGCGCCAGAAGGTTGGTCTGGCCGGCGATGGTGTTGATGAGCTCGACGACGTCGCCGATGCGGGCCGCCGCCTTGGACAGCTCACCGACCTGATCGTTGGTGGTGCGCGCCTGGGTGACGGCCTCGCTCGCCATGCGCGCCGACTCCTGCACCTGGCGGCTGATCTCGGTGACCGACGAGGACAGCTCCTCGGTGGCGGAGGCCACCGACTGCACGTTGGTCGAGGCCTCCTCCGACGCCGCGGCCACGGTCGTGGCCAGCCGCTGCGACCGGTCCGCCGTCGAGGTCAACGTGCCAGCCGAGGCTTCCAGCTGGCTCGACGCCGAGAAGACCGTATTGACGATGTCGCCGACGACGGCCTCGAACTGCCGCGTGACTGCATCGACCCGGCGGCCGCGCTCGATCTTGGACTCGGCGTCCTTGGCTGCGGCCTCGTCGGCGGCCTTCTTGGCGATCAGCGCATCCTTGAAAACCTGCAGCGCGCCCGCCATGGCCCCCATCTCGGTCTTCTCGCCGCGATGTGGAATCTCGGCGGAGAGATTGCCATCGCCGAGGGCCTGCATGGGCTCCACGATCGACGTGATCCCCTGCGAGACACTCCGCACCATGAGGTAGCTGACAAGCGCGCCGACCATCAGCATGACGACAACGATTACGCCGAGCGTAGCAAAGGACGTCGAATAGGTCGAAGCTGCATCGGCCGATGCCTTGTCGGCACCGCCGTTGTTCAGGTCGATACTTTTCCTGAGGAACTCATCGGCCTGCAGCCCGATCTTGTTGACGGTATTCTGGTTCAGCTCGTGAGCGTCGTGCGGGATCTGACCGGCCGCCTTGCGCGACAGCTCCATCACCTTTTCGCTGCCAGCCAGATATCTGTCCCAGACGGTCTTCCAGTCCTGATAGATCGCCCGCTCCTCGGCTGAGGAGATCATCGGCTCGTAGAGCTTGACCGCCTTGTTGACGACGTCTTTCGTGGTCGCTGCGGTTTTCTCCTGAGCCAGCTTGTCGTCGAGCGTCTCCGCCAGCAGGTGCTCGCGGATCACGTTGCGAAAGGTGATCGTGGCCGCCCGGAGTTCACCGAGGACGCGCACGCTCGGCAGCCAGTTGGTCGTGATGTCGACGGTGTTGGCATTCATCGTGCGCATGCTCGAGACCGCGAGCAGGCCCATGGCGGTGAGAGCGACGAGAAGCAGCGCGACGACCGAAATGATCTTCGCGCGAATGGACATGCTGGCAAACATGAAAGTATCCCCTCGGATCGGCGCCCTTCGGCCGGGACCGGCGCGTGCGCGAGCCGACTTGATGGTTAAGCAGAGCTTGCATGTTGCGCAACCTTTGATGGAACTGCGTTAAGATCGCGCACCGTAGAATTACTGATTTGCCGCCTTTTGATGAGGCACGGCTTGCTTGGGGGAGCGGAAAAGCGCCGGGCGACGGCTTGCGCGGCGGCTCTGTTTGCAAACGAATTGCGGGGAGCGAAGTCCGTCCAGCTCCTGCTTCCACGCCGTCGTCTCACGCAAAAGGCCGGGGACGATGCCCCGGCCTTGAGGTCAGATCATAGATGGATGATGTCGGATCGCCTCAGGCCGCCCGCACCGAGCCGAGGAAACTTGCGACCTCTTCCTTCAGGCGACTGCTGTCGCCGGAAAGAGCCTGCGCCGCAGCGAGCACCTGCGCGGAGGCCGAGCCGGTCTCCGCCGCGCCGCGCTCGACATCCGTGATATTGGCCGAGACCTGCTGCGTGCCGTGCGCCGCCTGCTGCACGTTGCGGGAGATTTCCTGCGTCGCCGCGCCCTGCTCCTCGACAGCCGCTGCGATGGTCGACGAAATTTCAGACAGCTTCTCGATCGTCGAGGAGATGTCCTTGATGGCGTTGACCGACTCTTGTGTCGCCACCTGGATGCTGGAGATCTGCTGGCCGATCTCGCCGGTCGCCCTGGCGGTCTGCTCCGCCAGCGCCTTGACCTCCGATGCGACGACGGCAAAGCCGCGCCCGGCATCGCCGGCGCGCGCCGCCTCGATGGTGGCATTGAGCGCCAGCAGGTTGGTCTGGCCGGCAATGGTGTTGATCAGCTCGACGACGTCACCGATGCGGGTCGCAGCCTTCGACAGCTCGCTGACGCGCCCGGTCGTGGTACGGGCCTGGCCGACGGCGTCGTTGGCGATGCGCGCCGATTCCTGGACCTGGCGGCTGATCTCGTTGACCGAGGAGGCCATCTGCTCCGTCGCGGACGCGACGGATTGCACGTTGGTGGTGGCCTCTTCCGACGCAGAGGCCACCGCGGTGGTCAGCCCTTGTGAACGCGTCGCCGCCTGGGTCAGCGTGGTCGCGGACTGCTCGAGCTGGCTCGATGCGGCCGATACGGTGTCGACGATCTCGCCGACCGCCGCTTCGAACTGCTCGGCGAGCCGCTGCATGTCGGCCTTGCGCTGGCGCGCGGCGACCGCATCCTGCGCGTTCTTCTCCTGCGCCTCGGCGCGCGCCTTCTCTTCCGCATTGCCCCGGATCACGGTCACGGTCTTGGCGAGATCGCCGATCTCGTCGCCGCGCGATGCACCGGGGATGTCGATGTCGAGCCGGCCGCGGGCCATCTCGCCCAGCGCGCCGTTGAGCCGCGTCAAGGGACGCGCGATGCCGAAGAACGAGAACACGACCGAGCTGATCACCGAAGCAAGAACGGCCAGTCCGACGATGAGCATGATGCGGCTCGCCTGCGCGGCCACCTCGTTGGCGTCGTATCTGGCGGTTGCGTTGCGTGCGCGGGCATCGCGAATGGATGCGTTCATCAGCTCGCCGGCTTCGTCGAGATATTTGAGCGTCCGGTCGCGCAGCAACTCCTCCTTGGTCGCTTCGATCTTGACGACCTCATCGTTGGCGGCAACGAAATCGGTGGCGATGCCGCTCAGCCTGGTGATCGCGGCCTGTGTCTCGCGATCGTCGGCGAGCATGCGTGCGTCGGTCAGGGAGCTCTTCAGCACCGGCACGGTCTGCTTCAGCAGGGTGATCGCGGCGGCATCGCCGGTCATGCCGAAGCGCCAGGCCTGCGAGCGCATGGAGTTCAGCTTGGCATCGGCGGCATGAAGCTGCCGCTCGACGCGCTCGCGGAAGGCGAGGTTCGGCAGCACCGGCGAGCTGAGGATGGCCCGCAGGCCCTTGGTCCATTCGTTGGAGACTGCGCTGCGCTTGTCGATCTGCAGCAGCACCGCCTTCTGCGCCTGGGCGAGCTCGACGGCGCCGGAGGCATAGCTCGTCATCAGCTCTTTCAGCCGGCTCAGCCGGCCGCGATTCTCCGTCGTCGTCACATTGGCCAGGGCGCCATCGATGTCCGTGACCATTGCGGTGGAGAACTGCTGGATATCCGCGGCAGCCTTCTCGGCGTCGGCCGGCACACGCGCCAGCCGCGCCGTACGGCCCGCAAGCTGGCTCTGCTGCATGTTGATGCTGGCCGACATGACGCTCTCGACCACCAGCCGCGCGCGCTCGGCCTGTTCATTGGCCCGGTTGACCGCATTCCCCGCGATCATCTGGTTTGCGATCATGCCGACCGCGAGAGTCGCGCCGATGGCGCCAGCAAGTCCGAGTTTGTAGCCGATCCGGTTCAGTTTCATTGCCCCACCCACAGATGGACGCGTCACGCGACGGTCCGCTCGAACGGTATACCGGTGAGGTCCCTAGAGACCGTTAATTTACGGGAGTTATCGTGCAGTACACGCGAAAAACTTCTGCTTCTTCAATGCGCAGCTGCGTATTGAAGACGAAAGGGCCGAGCAAATGCCCGGCCCTTTCAGCTCACAAAATATGCAGATGATGAGTTCAGTATCAGGCTGCGCGTACAGAGTTCAGAAACCTGCTCACCTCCTGGCTCAAACGGCCGCTATCACCGGACAGCGCCTGTGCCGCCGCAAGGACCTGCGCGGAAGCCGAGCCGGTGTCGGCGGCGCCGCGCTCGACATCGGTGATGTTGGTGGACACCTGCTGGGTGCCGCGCGCCGCCTGCTGCACGTTGCGGGAAATTTCCTGCGTCGCCGTGCCCTGCTCCTCGACGGCCGCCGCAATCGTCGAGGAAATTTCCGACAGCCGTTCGATGGTGGTCGAAATGTCCTTGATGGCGTCGACCGACTCCAGCGTCGCGGCCTGAATGCCGGAAATCTGCAGGCCGATCTCGCCTGTCGCCTTGGCGGTCTGCTCGGCCAGCGCCTTGACCTCGGAGGCCACCACCGCAAAGCCGCGGCCGGCATCACCGGCCCGCGCCGCCTCGATGGTCGCGTTCAGCGCCAGCAGATTGGTCTGGCCGGCGATGGTGTTGATCAGTTCGACGACGTCGCCGATCCGTGTCGCCGCCTTGGACAGCTCGCTGACCCGGCCCGTCGTGGTCCGCGCCTGGCCGACCGCGTCATTGGCCATGCGCGCCGACTCCTGGACCTGACGGCCGATCTCGGAGACCGACGAGGCCATCTGCTCGGTAGCAGACGCCACCGATTGGACGTTCGCTGTGGCTTCTTCGGAGGCGGAGGCAACCGTGGTCGCCAGCTGCTTGGAACGATTGGCCGTGGTCGTCAGCGTCCCGGCCGAGGCTTCGAGCTGGGAGGACGCCGACGATACGGTATTGACGATCTCGCCGATGGCGGCCTCGAACGTGCGCGTGATCTCGTCCACGCGCCGGCCACGCGCGATCTTGGCTTCGGCATCGCGCGCCGTGGCCTCGTCCGCGACCTTCTTGGCGATCAGCGCCTCCTTGAACAGCTGCAGCGCATCGGCCATGGCGCCGATCTCGGTCTTTACGCCGCGGTATGGCACCTCGGCGGACAGGTCACCCTCGCCCAGCGCCTGCATCGGCTTCACGATCGAACCGATGCCAGCCGACACGTCGCGGATGAGATAAAGGCTCAGCAGGATGCCGGCGAGGAGCGTGACGGCGAGGATTGCCGCGACCATCACAAAGGCAGACGCGTAGCTGTCGGCGGCCTCCCGCGAGGCCTTCTCCGCCCCGGTATTGTTCAGAGCGATGTCGTTCTTCAGCAGCGCGTCGGCGTTGGTCAGCAGACGGTTGACCTTGCTGGAGTTCAAGGCGGTCGCCTCGCGTGGAAACTGTCCGGCTTCCTTGCGCGAGAGCGCCAGCACGTCTGCGACATCGCGCTTGTACTGGTTCCAGATTCCGGACCAGTCGTCGTAGATCGCGCGTTCCTCGGCTGAGGTGATCAGCGGCTGATAGGCCTGAACAGTCTTGGCGACAGATTCGAAATTGGCGTTCAGCGCCAGTTCCACCTTGAGCTTATCCTCCAGTGTCTCGGCAAGCAGATGCGCACGCACGATGTTGCGGTTCATCACGACGCGCTCCTGCAACTCGCCCAGCACGCGTACGCTCGGCAGCCAACTCGTCGCGATGTCCACGGTATTGGCGTTGATCGCCCGCATATTGGCAATCGCGAGCAGCCCCATTCCGGTGATAGCGATGAGCAGGAAGATGGCGACCGCGAGGATCTTGGCGCGAATCGAATAGTGGACAAGCATGACCAGCGTCTCTCTCTGACCATCGAGCGCGACAGCGTCCGTGATCCAATGGACCGCCCGGCCCGAATGCCGGACGTCGTGTGAAGAGACGTTTCGAAACGACGTGATGAAGACTGAATCGAGAATCGTCCCGTAAAACTACGGAAGACGAAAACGATTTAAAACAAATTAAGCCGGGCTCTCCGCTACCGCATCAGCCCGAGCGCATCGCTGAAAAACTGCGGCCCGCCGAAATTGCCGGACTTCAACGCCAGCAGCATGTCGCCTGTCTCCGCGCCGATCGCGCGCAACACCGGCACGCCGGCCGCGATCTCGCGACCGACCTGGAAGCCCGGGATGTTCAGCCGGTCGACCACCGCGCCCGAGGTCTCGCCGCCGGCGACGATCAGCCGCCTGACGCCAGCCTTGATCAGGCCCTCCGCCAGATCGGCCATCGCCTGCTCGATGGCGTGGCCCGCCGCCTCGCGGCCGTGCTTTGCCTGCAGAGCGCTCACCTGATCGGGCGTGGCGCTGGAGGCGATCAGCACCGGACCCTGGCCGATCCGGTCGAGCGCCCAGGCCAGAGCCCGCTGCGTCTCATCCGCGCCGGCGACCAGACGCCCCGCGTCGAGATGCAGCACCGGCATGATGGTCTGGGCCTGCGTGATCTGCTGCAGCGTCGCCTGCGAGCAGCTGCCTGCAAGGCAGGCGGCCATGCCGCCGACCGGCGCATCGGCATGATGCGCGAAGCTGTGGGAGTGCACATGCCCGGCCGCGATCAGCGCCCGCGCCAGCCCGAGCCCGATCCCGGACGCGCCGACCGAAACGCGGCTCGCCAAGGCTGCCACACCGATCGCGGTCAGGTCGGCATCGAACACAGCATCGACGATCGCAGCACCAATGCCCTGCCCGGCCAGTTCCTCCAGCCGGTGGCCGATCGCCTCAGGCCCATGCACGACGGTTGCGAGATCGACCAGGCCGATCTTCCGGCTGCTCTGGCGGCCGAGCACGCGCACCAGATTGGCGTCGTGCATCGGGTTGAGCGGATGATCCTTGAGTGGGCTCTCGTTGAGCGGCACGCCGCCGACGAACAGGTTGCCCTGATAGACGGTCCGCTTCGTCTCCGGGAAGGCCGGCGTCACCAGCACGATGCCGTCGCCGGCATCGCCGGCCAGCGCGTCCATCACCGGGCCGATATTGCCGGCATCGGTGGAATCGAAAGTCGAGCAGATCTTGAACAGCACATGGCGTGCCCCCCGCGCGCGCAGCCATTTGTCCGCCTCGCGCGAACGGGCCACTGCGAGCGAGGCCTCGATCGAGCGGCTCTTGAGCGACACGACGACCGCATCGACCTCCGGCAACGCGAGGTCATCGGCCGGCACGCCGATCGTCTGCACCGTGCGCAGGCCGGCCCGGGTCAAGGTATTGGCGAGATCCGAAGCGCCGGTATAGTCGTCGGCGATGCAGCCGA
>JBARNF010000774.1:0-1848 GCA_049802835.1 Bradyrhizobium sp. | reverse complement strand
CGGCGATCACCGGCAACGTCGACGTTCCGGGCGGCTGGGTGTTCGGCATGCACGGCATCGGCCGCTTCCCCAGCCTGATCGAGCGGCTCAGCCCCGAGACCAATGCCAAACGCCTCGGCGCCGACCGCTTCAAGATGCTGGGCGGCGAAGGCGCCGACCTGCCGGCCTGCCATATCCCGACGCTGCTCGCCGCGATGCGCGAGGGCAAGCCCTATCCGGTCAAGGCGTTCTTGGTGTTCGGCAACAATACGCTCACCACTTACGCCAACGCCGCGCAGGTCCGCGACTCGCTGATGCGGCTCGACTTCATGGTGTGCGCCGACCTGTTCATGACGCCGACGGCGGAGCTCGCCGACATCGTGCTGCCGGCCGCGTCCTGGCCCGAGCTCGACCAGATCGCCGGCCTGCCGACGGTTGCCGCCAACGTGGTGCTGGCGCAGCAGAAGGCGGTGCAGATCGGCGAGTGCCGATCCGACGAGGAGATCTTCGTCGCATTGGCGCGGCGGATGAAGCTTTCCGCCTGCACCGAACCGGTGGAGGAAGTGCTTGACGCGCAGCTCGCGGCCGGCGGCCTCGGCATCACCTTCGCCGAGCTCAAGCAGAAGGGGTTCGTGAAAGTCCCGTTCCGCTACCGCAAATACGAGGAGAGCGGATTCCGCACGCCCACCGGCAAGATCGAGCTCTATTCGACCCGGATGGAAAGCATGGGCTATGCGCCCCTGCCCTCCTACGAGGAGCCGCCGGAGAGCCCGCTCAGCCGTCCCGACGTCGCCGAGGACTTTCCCCTCGTGCTCACCACCGGCGCCCGCATCCCGTTCTATTTCAATTCGGAGCATCGGCAGATCGAGAAGCTGCGCAAGGCCTACCGCGATCCCATGGCCGACATCCATCCCGACACCGCGGCGCGCTACGGCATACAGAACCGCGACTGGATGTGGATCGAGACGCGGCGCGGCCGCATGAAGCACCGGGCGCGCCTGACCGAAGGCATCGATCCGCGGGTGATCACCGCCGAGCACGGCTGGTGGTTTCCCGAGGAGGGACCGCCCGACTACGGGGTGTGGAAGGCCAACGTCAATCTCTTGACCGACAACGGCCCGCCCTACGATCCGGCGATGGGGACGTACCAGCTCCGCGCGCTCTTGTGCCGCGTGAGCAAGGTGGAGGACGCGGCGAGCGGATAGCGGCGCGCGTGACGCGATCGATCTCAAAGCGCGACCGGACACGAGGCGCGACTCCCCTCCCCCCGCGAGCTCTTGCGAGCGGTGGGGGGCTCTTAAGGCTTCGATGCGATGTGTCCAGCGAAATTCCGTAGCTTTTCGATGAAGAATTTTGCGCCTCGGGCATGCACAACCCTGTCAATCACAAAGCCGTCCACGATGCTCGCGGTAGCATCAACGAGAAGTCCAAGGCCGAGCGTGCCAAGTCCCAGCGACGCAGCCATTCGCAAAGTGCGGCCAGCTTTTCCTTGAATCCAAGGTGTCTCGCTGAGTAGCCCAATGTATTCTTTCAAGATCTCCCTCTCTGTAAGATCTGAATTTGTCCCAAACCATCGTCGGAATGCCTCAGCATCGCGCGTGCGACTTAATTTTATAAACTTTGCCATCTCCACTTTGTCGGACATAAGAGGGCCGCAAATGTCGGGGATGCCGGCGACGTCTAGAAAGCTCCAAAGCTTCTTGTAATCGGCCTCTGCTCCAGTAAGACGAGGCAACTTAAGCGAGATAATGTCGCCAATGGGGGATGCCGTCGAAATGTTCGCACAATCAAACCGTTTTGCGAGATAGAGCTCAATGTTCATGAGGCCGAGCGCAAGACATGTATCGATGACGTTCTTAGCGGCATCAG
>JBARNF010000773.1:0-3408 GCA_049802835.1 Bradyrhizobium sp. | reverse complement strand
CTTCGGCAGATGTGCCACGCGCGACCTGTCGCCGATGTCGATCAGCCCGGCGGCGACCGCGATGTCGGTGGCGGTGAGGCGGTCGCCGCCGAACACGAGGGCGTCGGAGGTCAGGCGGTATCCGACGCTGAGCGGGCCGACGCGGACGGGCTCCTGCTCGACGTGGCTGCCGCCGCCAAGTCCGATCGAGAGCAGATCGGGCATGCGGAACAGGGTGCGGACGCCGCCGACCTCGACGACGGCGTTGGCTTCGCGCGGAAAACCGTGACGCAGCTGGCCGATGTCGCTGGTGGTGCCGCCGACGTCGACGACCATGGCGTCGTCGAGGCCGGACAGATAGGCGGCGCCGCGCATCGAGTTGGTGGCGCCGGAGGCGAAGCTCATGACCGGGAAGGCGGTCGCGATCTCCGCCTGCATCACCGTGCCGTCGTTCTGCGTCAGGAACAGCGGCGCATCGATGCCGGAATCCGCGATTGCCTTGCGGAAGGCGGCGACGGTGGTGACGGCGAGGTCGTGGAGCGCGGCGTTGAGGAGGGCTGCGTTCTCGCGCTCCAACAGGCCGATGCGGCCCAGGTCGTGCGATAGCGTCACCGCGACCTCGGGGCAGATCTCGGCGAGGATCTCGCGCGCCGTGGTCTCGCAGCTCGGATCGAGCGGCGAGAACGACGAGGCGACCGCGACCGAGCGCAGGCCCTTCGCCTTGATCGCGTGCGCGGCAGCCTTCAGGCCTGCGATGTCGAGCGGCATGAACGGACGGCCGTCATAGTCATGGCCGCCCTCTAGCATGAAGATCTCGCCGTTGACGATGTCGGCGAGGTCCGAAGGCCAGTCGCAGAACGGCGGCAGCGAGGCGGAGGCCGGCATGCCGATGCGGATCGCGCCGATCTTCTGCAGGTGCCGCCGCTGCACCACCGCGTTGATGAAATGCGTGGTGCCGATCACGACCGCATCGACCGGCACGGCCGCTGCGGGATTGCCGCGCAGCGCCTTCAGCGCGCCGAGAATGCCGGAGGTGACGTCGGCGGTGGTCGCGCATTTGACGGAGTGGACGACCTTGTCGTCGGCAATCAGAACGGCGTCGGTGTTGGTGCCACCGACGTCAATACCAATCCGCTTCATCTCAAGGAGCTCCAGGGGCCGCAAACAGCGACCGGAAATCGAGGTCGTAGCCGAAGGCGCGGGGGCCGACGAAGTCGAGCCCACGCGGGCTGGTCAAAACGGCGGGCGCCGGCAATGCGATCACGGTGACGCGCTGGCCGTAGCGCACGGTCTCGGTGCCGATGCCGTGGCCGTTGACGCTGTCGAGCACGCAGATCAGGTCAGGACACATCGCGATCGCCTCGCCATCGCGCCAGGCCACGATCCATTCGTTCTGGAACGACAGTTTCAGCCGCGTGCCGCGATCATCGTCGTTGCCCTCCACGACGGCGCTGCCGCGCAGAAAACCTTCTGTGGTGCGGCGCTCGACGTCGACGATCTTGCCGGTGAACAGGCGCTGGCCGCCCTCGCAGTCGAGGATCGCCGCGATCGGGTCCTGGTGATTCCTGTTCGCAGCCTCCACGGCGCGGCCGATCGCAATCGCCTTGGTGGTGGTGAAATGGATGCCCCAGTCCTTGACCTCGCGGCCGGTGCGCGGCGCCTTGCTGGTGGAGGCGATCGAGCCCATCTCGACACAGATCTTGCGGCTGGCGCGCTCCATCCACTTCCAGCTCGGCACCTTGGTCACCACGGCCTCGATGCCGCGCGGGTCGTACAGCGTGCAGGGATAGGGCCTGAGGTCACCGATCGCCACCGACGTCATCTGCGCTTCGGGAAAGGCGCGGCCCATGCAATCGGCGTCGACGACGGGAATGCCGAGATGGGCCGCCGCCATCAGTGCCTGCATGCCGTTGCCGCCGCCGATCTCGACCGACATCACGGCGCGGAACTTAATGTCGTTGATCTCCTCCTGCATGCGCACGGCGCGCGCGATACTGCGGCTGTCGGCGAGGCGTTCCTGGCCCACCAAGGGCGCGCCCATGTTGGAGACGACAGCGACCCAGTCGTCGTCGGCAAGCTCGATCGGCGACATCAGCTGTACGCGATGGCCCTCCGCATAGAGGCGGCGCAAATTGAGCAGGCCGAGATAGGGGCTGCCGCCGCCGCCGGTGCCGAGGATCCAGGCGCCGACCGCCAGCGCCTCGATGTCGTCGAGGCTGATCGTCTTCATCGTGACCCCGCTCACGACACCAACTCCTCGACGACGCGGGCAGCTGCCGCGATCGACAGGATCACGGGGCCGGCATAATGGTGACGGACGCGGGCCTTGTTGGCGCTGGTGTAGCTCATGCAGTCGAGCACGACGAGGTCGGGGCTCTTCGCCGCCATCTCGCGCGCCGCTGCATCGACGCTCGCATCATCCGAGCCCGGCTGCAGCGTGACGCCGACTATTTCCACACCCTCGCGCTGCCATTTGCCGGCGATCAGCGCGGTCTGCTCGGCGAGCGGCGAGAACACGCCGAGCCGCCCCTTCGGCAGCACGGCCTCGACCATCTTGTGCAGGACCGCCGAAGGCAGGATCACGAGTCCCTCCGGCGTGAGATTGGGAAACTTGCCGGTGCAGGCCAGCATGACGACCTCGATGCCCTCCTGCCGAAACCTCGCCAGTTGCGCATTGGCCCGGCCCTCGACCGCCTTCTTGCTGATGCGCACGTTGTCGCCGTTCGGCAACAAGGTGAACAGCGCGTCGGCGCCGTCGACCGGTGGTATCAGGTCGATCTCGTCGCGGCTCATGCCGTCGAGCGCACCGCGCAGCTCAATTGTCATGCCGGGGGACAGCACGGCTGCGATCTCGGCTTCCATCGTGGGACGGGGACTTTGCCCGATGACCACGACACCGATGCGCCGCTGCTGCGAGCATCGATCGGACATGTCTGGCGACGCGGACGAGAGTATGACGGTCAAAGTATCAATCCTCGAGAATGACGAGATCGGCAGGGCGCCAGCCGAGCGTGACGGCGTGGCCGGGGGCATGAAGTGGACCCTTTCCGGAATTCGGCTGCTGGGCCAGCACGCGCTGTCCACCGTCCAGGACGATGCGGTACAAAACGGTGCCGCCGAGGAAGTTGGTGCTCTCGACCGTGCCGTGGGCCGACATCCCTGTGGTTCTGACATCCACCGGGCTGCCAGGGGAAACTATGATCTTCTCCGGCCGCAAGGCGACCGACAGAACCTCGTTGTCCGCCGTGATCGCCCCTGGCAGCGCCAGAACGAGTCCGTTGCCGACCGCGATCCCCGTGCCCTGATCCATCGTCACGCGCTGCCCGCGGAAGATGTTGGTGTCGCCGATGAAATCCGCGACGAACCGTGTTCGCGGCTGGTCGTAGATCTCGACCGGCGTGCCGATCTGCTCGACGCGGCCGGCGTTCA
>JBARNF010000772.1:0-2157 GCA_049802835.1 Bradyrhizobium sp. | reverse complement strand
ATGGCTCGAGACGCGCCGCATGCGGCGCTCCTCGCCATGAGCCCCCAGCTCCGCCCCGGAGCTGCACACGGACCATGAACAGAATCGTAGCCCGGATGAGCGGGCACCGGAGCCCGGAGGGCGGAGGCGGACGCGATATCCTGGGTCTCACGAGGTATCGCGTGTGAACCCGGATGTCGCTTTCGCTCATCCGGGCTACGCTGGTCCAGGTCCGAAACCCTGAGCAGCGTGTTCATGGAGAGGGGATAGGTCTGCAGCAGAGTTCAGTCCTTGTCCTGAGGAGACCGCCGTAGGCGGTCGTCTCGAAGGACGGCGACGTGGCGAAAAGCCGCTCGCCTCAGTGCAAATGCAGCAGATGCGGCTGGAACAGGCCGAGCACCGTCATCGCGATACCGATCAGCGCCAATCCGCCGGACGCCCAGGCCAGCACCACCATTCCGGTGATGATGGTCGCCGACGCCAGCACGATGCCGATCTGGAAGGCGGCCGACGCCAATTCATAGTGATGATACTTCGCCGTCGCCTCGTCGCGCTCGTGCTCGGCGTGCTTGGCGCGTTCGGCGAGTTGCTCGCTGCCCTCGCCGGTGTCGGGCTCCGAGCGGTAACGGGCGGCATTCTTCTGCCAATCGTCGATCTGCTTCTGCAAGCTTGCCTTGGTCGCCTCGTCCGGCAGCGCCGGCAGGTTCAGCTTGCCCTGCTCGGCGGCGGTCTGCACCACGGTGCGGCGAACGGTCTTGGCCTGGAAGAAGGCCCAGAGGTTGGAAGCCTCGACGTTCTTGCTGATCGATTCGGTCTGCGCGCCCTTGCCGAGCGTCTCCGACAACGCCAGGAACAGGGCTATGACGGCGATCAGCAGCGCAATCTTCTTGTTCTCACCCGAGGCGTGCTCGGCGTGCTCCGCATGCTCCATGCTCTCATGTGCGCTCATCTGTTCCCCTCCGGATCCGTGAGAGCGACGATTGCCGGAACCGCGCGGTGCGCGCAAGCGAAACGATATGAACGAAAGATGTCACCGCCGCGGATGCGCTGACGCGTAGACCTGCAGCAGTCGTTCCGCGTCGATGCCGGTATAGATCTGCGTGGTCGACAGTGAGGCGTGGCCGAGCAGCTCCTGGATCGCGCGCAGGTCGCCGCCGCGTGACAGCAGGTGCGTCGCGAACGAATGGCGCAGCGCATGGGGCGTGGCGCTGTCCGGCAGCCCCAGCGCGCCGCGCAGCCGCTCCATCGCCAACTGGATGATACGCGGGCTCAACGGGCCGCCCTTGGCGCCGACGAACATCGGCCCTTCGGCTGGCAGCGCATAGGGGCAGAGCCTGGCGTACTCGTCAATCAGCTGCAGCACGTTCTGCAGCACCGGCACCATGCGGGTCTTGTTGCCCTTGCCGGTCACGACCAGCACGTCGCCTTCGCCTGGACGCGGCACCTCGCGCCGCTTCAAGCCGAGCGCTTCCGAGATGCGCAGGCCCGAGCCGTAGAGCAGCGCCATCACGGCGGCGTCGCGCGCCAGCACCCAGGTCTCGCGGGCTTCGCCAGCGCGCTCGTCGGCGTCGGCGAGACGCTTGGCGGCGTCCATCGGCAGTGGCTTCGGCAGGCTCTTGGCGATTTTTGGCGCCCGGATCGCCGACAACGCGCCGACCTTGCCCTTGCCCTCGCGCTCCAGGAAGCGGCCGAACGAGCGCAAGCCTGCTAGCGTCCGCATCAATGACCGTCCGGCGATGTCGTCGGCCCGACGCATTGCCATGAAGGCGCGGATGTCGGCGGCTTCGAGCGCGGCGAACCGCGCCAGCGTGACCTGCTCGCCCCAATGGGTGCAGAGGAATTGCAGGCATTGCCGGAGGTCGCGGGCATAGGCCTCGACCGTCTTCGGCGATAGCCGGCGCTCGCTGCGCAGATGCGCGAGCCACTGCATCATGGCGCGGACGACGCCGTCGTCGGCGCCGATGAGGGCGAGGAGCTCGGCCGCGTTGTCAGTCGCTTTTGCCGTCTTTGCCATCGTATCGCGCGCACCTGCCGATTCATCGTACTGATGATGTCGATCGAACGAGTGGCGACATGCTCGGTGCACCCTCTCCCCTTGTGGGAGAGGGTGGCTGAGATGCGTAGCATCGAAGCCGGGTGAGGGGTCTGCATCCGCGGAGACAGACCCCTCACCCGGCT
>JBARNF010000771.1:0-2055 GCA_049802835.1 Bradyrhizobium sp. | reverse complement strand
TCGTTCGAGAGACATGCGCAGGGCGCGCGCGGCGTCCTGCCGAGCGAGCCTCGCCGTCGTCACGTGCGTATCAATCCTCGCCCGTGGCCTGTCCCTGTCGGAAATCAAATCCGAACATACTGATGGTGTAATCCGCCGAGGATTGGCGTCGGCACTATGCAGCCGACGGCCTGAACAGCCCGCGGTATCGGCGCATCCTTGTTCAGGGATAGATGGGTCCGGGAGCCGTTGTAATATTGCATATACGAAAGGAGCACATGGCGCAGGTGCCGTTCGCCAAATATGACCAAATGATCCAGGCATTCGCGTCGGATCGAGCCGATCAGCCGTTCAGCATGTCCATTCTGCCATGGAGATCGCGGCGCCGTTGGCCGGTCACGGATTCCCAAAGCACGTACCCGCCGGGTAAAGACCTGGCCATACGCCCGGTCGCGGTCGCGGATGAGGTATTTGGCGTGATCTCCCAGCCGCAGGCCTCAGTGAGTTGCTGCGCAATCCACTCGGCGGTCGGGTGTGCCGTCACTCCGAGCCATAACATCTGGCGTCGGCCGAGGCGTAGAACCAGCAAGCCATACAGCAGCCGGAATGAGATTGTCGGAACGACAAACAGGTCAATCGACATGATCCCATCGGCATGGTTGCGTAAAAACGTTCTCCAGCCTTGGGAGGGAGGTTTCCTGTGTCGAAGCATGTACTTGGCGACTGAGGTTTGGCCAACATCGATGCCGAGCTTCAGGAGTTCTCCATGGATCCGCGGAGCGCCCCAGAGTGGGTTCGCCAAGCTCATTCCACGAATCAATTGACAAATATCCGGTGGCACCGTTGGTCTGCCGCTGCGACGTGTCGACCTCCATCGCCAAAACGATCGAAAACAGCACGATGCCAACGGATGACCGTCGCAGGCTCTACGATCACCAAGGCATTCACAATGTGCGGCGCAATCCGATAGAGCGCTGCAAACACCAGCCGATCAAGATTGCTGAAAGCGAACCGTCCGGACGATTTTCGCCGCAACACATTGAGCTGGTGGCGCAGCGTCAAAACCTCCGCTTCACGCCCCGCTGATGACCGGAACAGCCTGATGACTGTCCACCAAATCAGGCTCAGCATATCCCACATGGGACGCAGCATCGCCCGATTCGCGGTTATCTGCCAGTCGGATCGAGTTTACGGTAGGCACAGCACGCCATGCCGATCTCGATCATCGGAATCGGACATCTACTTCGGCCGGAACGGCCGATCATCTTCATCGAAAGCACCGCGCCCACGTCGGTCGGGTGTCAAAGGCACGCGCATGCACATGCAAACCCGTCTCTTCACGCATGCGAACCAAGTCTCTGGCGGTCCTCGCCCCTGACTGCCAGGAAAGGGTTTGCCGCGGCCAGAGACAAAAGGGCGAAAACGCCCCCAGGCCGGGCATCCACGCACGCAGAGACAGGAAATGTACGATGATGAATGCGCTAACTCGCGGACACGGCGGGGACTTTTGCGCGCGTCGGGAAATTCCCGAATACGCGGGAGTGCGTGGTGGGCCCGGGAGGACTCGAACCTCCAACCAAGCGGTTATGAGCCGCTAGCTCTGACCATTGAGCTACGGGCCCCCAGGGGCGGAAAGCGGCGGGACCGTAGCAGGGGGTCCGGACCGGCACAACGCCCGCCGCAGGTTCACGACAGTGGACGGCCGATTCACGAATCTCCGCGACTCTGTTAGCTTTCTCGCGCGAATCAGCGAGAGGGCGCCGCCTCGACTCCGCCGGTCGCAAGCCAATTCGGGTCGCTCATGCTGCCTACGTTCCGGCTCTTCTTCGTCGCCGTGGCGATCGTGATCGCCGCGCTGGCCGTGGCCGGACGCGGCCTGGTCACGCCGAGCGAGGGCTATACCAGGATCGGCGACGTGCCCGGCGTGGGCCGCGCGCTGATGCAGCAGGCGATCGTTCGCGATCCCGACGCGGCGAAAATGCGGATGCTCGCCTCGGCCCGGCGCGCCGACGAGCTCGAGCGCCTGCGCGATCTTCCCGCCGCCCCGACCCGGACCGAGGACGCTCCGGCTGAAGC
>JBARNF010000770.1:0-2325 GCA_049802835.1 Bradyrhizobium sp. | reverse complement strand
TCCGGCGCGGGCTCTCGCAATTCATAACGCATCACGTTATGAACGACCCAGGAGTCTCCATGTCAAAATCGCTGCACAATCCCCATCCCGGAGAAATCCTGCTGGAGGAGTTCCTCCAGCCGATGGGACTGAGCCAGAACGCGCTGGCGCGTGCCGTTCATGTGCCGCCCCGCCGGATCAACGAGATCGTGCTGGGCAAACGCGACATCACGGCGGATACCGACCTGCGCCTCACCCGCTATTTTCGTGTCTCCGAGGGCTTCTTCCTGGGTCTTCAGATGGACTATGACCTCATGCAGCGGCGGCGCCAGATTGCGCCGGACCTGAAGGCGATCCGTCCGCGCGCAGCGTGACCTCTGCGCCATCGCGAGTAGACATCATGGCAAAGCCCGGCCGCCTCACCGCAAAACCTCTCTCGCTGATGATGGGCGACGTGCTGACGGCCGCCTATGCCAAGCAGGGCTTTGCGGCGCGCGAGCTGGTGACGCGCTGGCCGGAGATCGCCGGCCGCGACATCGCCGACCATGCCCAGCCGCTCAAGATGCAGTGGCCGCGCCCGGTCGAGGGCCAGCCGCAGGAGCCGGCAACCCTCATCTTGCGCGTCGAAGGGCCGATGGCGCTGGAGATCCAGCATTCCTCCGACGTGATCCTGGAGCGGGTCAACCGCTTCTTCGGCTGGCATGCCGTCGGCAAGCTGGCGCTGCGCCAGGGCCCGCTGTCGCGGCCACCCGTGAAGCGCCGGCCGCCGCCGCCCGATCCGAAAGCGGTGGCGAAAGTCGCCGAGAGCTTGACCGCGATCGAGGACGACGCCCTGCGTGACGCGCTGGCCCGGCTGGGCGCTGCCATCAAGCGAAATTGACGCGTCGCCTTCGATCCCGTCTTGCGGCCCGGCATTGCCTCCTGATGGGTTTCAAGCTAGCGAAAAGCTCGAGTTACGAGGGTTTCAGGCGCGAGATGCGCCCATTTCGGAGCAGAGCCTTGATCATCACCCGCCGCGCCTTCACCGCTGCCCTGTCCCTGACCGGCCTCGCCGCCCTGGCCGGGCTCACCCCGTTGCGGCTGATCTCGGACGCCCTGGCGCAGAGCGCCACCGATGTCGCCAAGCCGGTGTCGCTGCCCGACATGGTGCTCGGCCCGGCCGATGCCGCGGTCACCATCACGGAGTACGCCTCGATGACCTGCCCGCATTGCGCGGCGTTCAACGCGACCGTGTTCCCGAAGCTGAAGGCCGAATACATCGATACCGGCAAGGTGCGCTACATCTTCCGCGAGTTCCCGCTCGACATCAAGGCGGCCGCCGGCTCGATGCTGACGCGCTGCATCGCCAACGGCGATTCGCAGAAGTACTTCGCGGTCACCGACATGCTGTTTCGTTCGCAGAACGACTGGGTGGTGAAGAACACCACGGAGACGTTGACGCGCATCGGCAAGCAGGCCGGGCTGAGCCAGCAGCAGGTCGAGGCCTGCCTCAAGGACCAGGCGCTGCTCGACAAGATCGCCGCCGACCAGAAGTATGCGAGCGACGTTCTTAAAGTTGATTCGACGCCGACCTTCTTCGTCAACGGCGAGAAGATCAAGGGTGAGACCTCGATCGAGGAGTTTCAGAAGAAGATCAACCCGCTTCTGAAGAGCTGATTCGAATCACTGAGTCCTATGAGACACAGCGCGGCCCCTTCGTGGGGCCGCTTCTGTTTGGTGGGCTGATTGCCACGAGAAAGCCTTGGAAAAGCAGGGCCGACGGGTTGCCCCGCGGGCCGCCCGTCGCCATTGTCCGGCCCCTAGAACGGGGCGCCACGGGCGACTCAGTCCACATTGACATTGCCTTCCATGGTATTGTCGGGGCTGGGAGATTCGTCTCCCGCCAACAGAGAATCTGTGCATGAAACTCACCCGTCTTCGTCTCCACGGTTTCAAGACGTTCGTCGAACCCACCGACTTCGTGATCGAGCCCGGTCTCACCGGCGTGGTCGGACCGAACGGCTGCGGCAAGTCGAACCTGGTCGAGGCGCTGCGCTGGGCGATGGGTGAGACCTCGCACAAATCGCTGCGCGCCGCCGACATGGACGCCGTGATCTTCTCCGGCTCGAACACGCGTCCGTCGCGCAATCATGCCGAAGTGGTGATGACGATCGACAACACCGATCGCACCGCGCCGGCCGCCGTCAACGACAAGGACATTCTCGAAATCTCGCGCCGCATCGAGCGCGAGGCCGGCTCCGTCTATCGCATCAACGGCCGCGACGTGCGCGCGCGCGACGTGCAGATCCTGTTTGCCGACGCCGCCACCGGCGCGCGCTCGCCGGCGCTGGTCCACCAGGGCAAGAT
>JBARNF010000769.1:0-7213 GCA_049802835.1 Bradyrhizobium sp. | reverse complement strand
AGGCTGGAGCAGGAGCGGCGGCCGGAGCCCGCTCGGGAACTGCCGGCACGACCGCCGCCTCGGCCGGAGCCTGAGCCGGCTTGTCCGCTGCAGGCGGCTGCTTGCGGGCCGCGTCCTGATCGCGCTTCGAACGCTTGGCCTTCTTCTGGTCGGTGTTGTCGTACACGCCGGGGATCGACACCGTGCCGCGGTCGGGATCGATGCGGATGGTGTTGCCGCCGTACTCGATGACGTATTGCGCCTCGGCTGCGCTGCTTGCCAGCACCAATGCCGCAACGACCAACAGCCTCATCATCAGGATCTCCGCGCCATGCCGGTTGCCGACGTGAGCGAGCTCACGCGCTGGTAAGTCGCCCATTCGGCGGCCCCGGTTCAAAGCGTCGCCTGCTCAGAAATCGAGCGGCGCATTGTCGACCACCTCCTTCATCACGAAGAAGGTGCGCGTCTGCCGCACGCCGGGCAGCGAGATCAGCTGGTCGCCATGCATCCGGTTGAAATCGTGCATGTCGCGAACGCGGATCTTCAGGAAGAAATCGAAATCGCCGGCCACGAGATGGCAGTCGAGCACGAATTTGAGCTTTCTGATCGCGGCCTCGAACGTCCGAAAACTCTCCGGCGTCGAGCGGTCGAGCACGACACCGACCAAGACCAGCGCGCTGCGCTCGACCTTCTCGGGCGCGATCTGCGCCCGCACGCCCTTGATGTAGCCGTCGTCGAACAGGCGCTGGGTACGGCGATGGCAGGTGGCCGGGCTGACATGAACGGCGGCAGCGAGCTCCGCATTGGACATCCGGCCGTTCTTCTGCAGCAGCTGCAGGATGCGGCGGTCGACGCGGCTGAGATCGGGTTCGGAAGATTCTTTCATCATATTCGGACCAACTGAGAGAAAATACCGTCGAATGTGCCTTGTGCCGACGTAAGCATGAACTTCTGCGTCAATAAAGAGAGCACCTTTCTCGGCCGTTTTTGTATGATGAGGTCATCCCCTTCATCCACCCACGGAGAGATCCCGTGCTTCGGCTCGACAAATTCAAAAAGTACCCGCTGACCTTCGGCCCCACGCCGATCGAGCATCTGCCGCGCCTGACCGCGGCGCTCGGCGGCAAGGTGCAGATCTACGCCAAGCGCGACGACTGCAATTCGGGTCTCGCGATGGGCGGCAACAAGCTGCGCAAGCTCGAATACATTGTGCCGGACGCGATCGAATCCAACGCCGACACGCTGGTCTCGATCGGCGGCGTGCAGTCCAACCACACCCGCATGGTGGCGGCGACCGCAGCCAAGATCGGCATGAAGTGCGTGGTCGTGCAGGAGAGCTGGGTGCCGCACGAGGACGCCGTCTATGACCGCGTCGGCAACATCCTGCTGACGCGCCTGATGGGCGCCGACAGCCGCATCGTCGAGGACGGCTTCGACATCGGCATCCGCAAGAGCTGGGAAGATGCGATCCAGTCGGTCAAGGATGCCGGCGGCAAGCCCTATGGCATTCCGGCCGGCGCCTCCGTGCACAAGTTCGGCGGCCTCGGCTATGTAGGCTTCGCCGAAGAGGTGAGGGCGCAGGAAGCCGAGATGGGCGTCAAGTTCGACTACATCGTCGTCTGCGTCGTCACCGGCTCGACCCAGGCCGGCATGATCGTCGGCTTCGCCGCCGACGGCCGCGCCGACCGCGTCATCGGCATCGACGCCTCCGGCACGCCGGAGCAGACCCGCGCCCAGGTGCGGCAGATCGCCGACAATACCGCGGAACTGGTCGAACTCGGCCGCAAGGTCCGCGACGACGAGATCGTCATCCTCGAGGACTACGCCTATCCGGCCTACGGCGTGCCGAGCGCCGAGACCAACGACGCCATCCGCCTGGCCGCCCGCACCGAGGCGATGATCACCGACCCGGTCTACGAGGGCAAGTCGATGCAGGGCATGATCGACCTCGTCAAGAAAGGCTACTTCCCGGAAGGCTCCAAGGTGCTCTACGCCCATCTCGGCGGCGCGCCGGCGATCAACGGCTACAGCTACACGTACCGGAACGGATGAGGGCAGTTTCGCCTGCCGCAGCTGCGCCACGATGAGCCGCGGCCTAACAACACGCCTCACTGTCGTCCCGGCCTTCGAGCCGGGACCCATAACCACCGGCGGTGCTGTTCTGGTTCACTGCATCTCCGGGCCTGCCGCAAACAACGGCCTGTGAGTATGGATCCCGGGTCGGCGCCCCGCCAACGCTTTCGCGTTGCCGGGGCTTGCCCGGGACGACACCGAATGTGTCCCACGAGCGATCCACACATGATCTCGTCATTCCGGGGCGCGCTAAGCGCGAACCCGGAATCCATAACCACAATCCGCCGTGTGGGGCACGCAGGTCGCTCCATCTCGCTCCAACAACATGCGTCGCGGCGTATGGATTCCGGGCTCGCGCTGTCGTCGCAAATGGCTGCGCCATTTGCGCGCCAGTGCGCCCCGGAATGGCAGCGCGTTTGTTGATAGTTCGATCCGAACATGACATCGCCTTCTCGCGACGCATCGGCGTCCGAGTGGTGCATCGTCGTGTCCCTCCGAAAGAAGAGGGCGCAGGGAATGCCGGGTGAGGGCCTCACCCATGGCCCGCCTGCAGAAAAAAATGCAGGCGGCAGGAACCACAGGATCAGCCGAACATCCGGCATTCCCTGCGCGACGGTCTTAACGCTTGCTTCGTGCTCTCCCCGGTGTCCGGCTTGATAGCCACCGTCGCCCTCGGGATCATCATCACCCCAGGACTTGGCGCCAGCATCGGGGCGCCAGGACCACACGACTTCGCGTCCGCAAGCTGCCGTTCGTCCGCGTAGCAAGCTACGCTGCGGCATCTCGCGGCCATCGCATCCCCACCTCGCGTGTCGTGACGATCGCGCGCAACGCCCCTCTCGTTGAGGCGGGATGCGGACAGTCAATCATGAAATTCGGAAAAACGAAAGCTGAATATTTTTCGCGAGAGGACTGGACAGGGGTCTCGTCGTTGAAATTGCTGGCAAACATCGCGTTTTGGCGCAGAGCCATTTGGGGCGTTCTTGCACAGCGGTCCCATCGCCGCGCAGATCGGTTTTCTACGCTGTCCCATCGAACGTCGCAGTCGTCCGTCGTATGGCCGCACCGGGCCAACGGCAGAAGTTCCTTGCTCCGTTTGATGGAAAGCCCCGTTCGTGCTATTGGAATGCACCACCTCTTCGCTTCCATTCAGTCCGGGCGGAACATCTATGGCGCGCGTTGCTCGAGTCGATTTGCCGCAACGTTCGGTGCTTGAGCCGCTCTACGCCAAGGCGGGCTTCGCTGACGCCTTCGCGATCGATCTGCCGAGCAATGCGACGGGCGACGCCGAGCGCCTCGCCGCCCATGTGCTCATGAGTCAGGCGCGGTGGGTTGGCTGGCTAATAGCTCTAAGGGACACTGTGGTTGCGGGGTTTGGTCTTAAGACATCGTCTGAGTTGCGCGATGACGTTGCGACCGACAGGATCGATTTCTTTCGGATCTACGATCGGCGTCGTCATGAGATTATTCTTGGCGAGGACGATCGCCATCTCGACTTCCGTTTGTCCGTTTTGGTTGAAGAGTCCGCTTTGTGCCGCCGACTTGTCGCCACAACGGTCGTGACCTTCAATCATTTGGGAGGGCGGGCCTATATCGCGGGAATTGCGCCTTTCCATCGCCTGATCGTAAAGTCGTCTTTGCGTCGAGCCGAGCGATCGGGCTGGCCCACCTGAGCTGTGAGGTCGCGGCGCCGCCGGCCGAACCAAATTCGGTACGTCCTGGGTACTCGCGTTTGGCGCCACGAGAGGCGCACGATACGTTCCAGCCCAAGCATCTCCATATAAGGGACGCTGGCTTTGGGTCACAAGCGGACTCGGACGAGAGATTCATCATGCGTCGAAGATCAGGCAGGTGGTCGTGCCATGCGCGAGCAGGCGGCCGCCCGCGTCAGTGATCCGGCCCTCGGCAGTGCCGACGCGCCGACCGCAGGTGAGGACAGTGCCTTCGGCGCGGATCAACCCCGTATCTGGCGTGATAGCTCTCAGCAGCGAGATCTTGAACTCGAGCGTCGTCTGGGCCACGCCCTTGTCCAGCATCGACCAGATGGCGAGGCCCATGCAGCTATCGAGCAACGTCGCGGAGAGACCGCCGTGCACGGTGCCGGCTGGATTGAGGTGGGCCTCGGTGGGCGTCGCGGTCACGACAACGCGCCCTTTTGACGCTTCGGCAACGTCATAGCCAAGCGTGCGCGCGAACGTGTTGAGCGGCAGCGTCCCGTCTGCGAGCCCCTGGACGAATTCAAGGCCGCTCGTCGCCTTGCGCGTGATGTCGTCGACCGTCCCGTAGTTACTATCCGGCATTTTCCGATCCCTTACTGTTGCTGCATCGACCTTGGTTTGCGTGGGCGCAGCCGCGACGGCGGACGACCGTAGAGAGCGACGAAGGTCGCGCTCATGCGGCGCGGACTGGAAAAGCCGGCGCGGCTTGCGATCCGCGCAATTGGCAGCTCCGTCTCATCGAGCATCCGCTTGGCACGCTGGATGCGCAGCGATTGCGCAATCTGCGTCGGCGACGCGTCGAGATGCGCCGCGAACAGGCGCGCCAGATGACGCGCAGACATCCCGAGTCGATCCGCCAGCGCATCGATGCCGTCATGGTCGAGCGCACCAGCCTCGATCAGGGTCAGCGCGCGATCCACGGTGCTCTGCGTTCCCCTCCAGGCCGGGCAGAACGGGGCGGTCTCGGGGCGGCAGCGCAGGCAGGGGCGATAGCCGGCGCCTTCGGCCGCCGCAGCGCTGCGGTAGAAGTGGACGTTACGTGCCAGCGGCGTCCGCACGCGGCAGACCGGCCGGCAATAGACGCCGGTCGTCTTGACCGCGACGAAGACGACGCCGTCGAGCGCGGCATCGCGACGGCAAAAGGCCTGGTAGAGGGCGGCAGGATCGCGCATGGCTGCGATGTACCCCGATTGCCCATTGGCCGCGAGCAGGGGCCGATGATCAGGTCCGAAAACGACTGTTCCGACCCCGCACCCTTGCCCTCAATCGAACCAATTCTTGTAGATCGCCTGATAGCTGCCGTTTTCCGTCGAGATGTGCAGCCACTGATCCACGAAGGCCTTCAGGGCCATGTCGCGCTGCAGCCAGTAGGCCTTCTCGGAGAAGTCGAACGGCTTGTCGGGATGGACGGCGCAGAGCACGCCGGGATGCAGCTTCTGCTGATAGCGCGTCTCGGACGCGTCCGTCATCATCAGGTCGGCGTCACCCTTGGCGATCTCGTCGAAGATCGTGACGTTGTCGTTGTGAACCTTGATCTCGGCCGCCTTGACGTTGGCGCGGGCGAAGCGCTCGTTGGTGCCGCCGGGATTGACGACCACGCGGGTGCCGGGCTTGTCGATGTCGGACAGCGTCTGGTACTTCGACGTATCGGCGCAGCGGGCGATCGGGGTCTTGCCCTCGCGCATGATCGGCGTCGAGAAGTAGCCCTTCTTCTGGCGGTCGAGCGTGATCGAGACTCCGCCCATGGCGACGTCGAACTTGTCGGCTTCGAAATCCTTCATCAGCTGCGGCCAGCTGGTCGGGACGAACTCCACCTTCACCCCGAGCGCCTTGCCGAGCGCCTCGGCCATGTCGACGTCGAAGCCGGAGAACTTGGCCGTGGCCTTGTCGAGATAGGTGAACGGCTTGTAGTCGCCGGTCATGCCGACCCGCAAGGTGCCGCGCTGCGCGATCTCGTCGAGACGCGAGGCCTGCTCCGCGAGCGCATCGGCCGCGAGCCCGCAGAACAACACCACCCCTGTCAGGGCGGCGATCGTCCGGTTGAAAAGTCCCATATTGCAATACCCTCGTTCCGATTGACCGAGCTAGTCTTAGCCGAGGTCGCACCGCCCGGCGAGAGGCGGAGCAGGGTAGTCGGTGAGTGTGAGGACAGTCCGTTGAGCATGTCGATGATGGCGGCCTCGGTCGAGGTGTTCGTGCCCTATCTCCGCAACCTGTCGGCGCTGCTCGATAAGGCCGCGGCCTTTGCCGAGGCGCGCCAGATCGACCCGGCGGAGCTGCTGCAGGCACGGCTCGCGCCCGACATGTTCAACCTGATCCGGCAGGTCTGCGAGGCCAACCGTCATGCCACCATCGCTTGTGCGCTGCTGGCCAGCCGCACGCCGCCTGCGGTCACGGAAAGCGACACGGATTTCGTTGGGTTGAAGGCGAGGATTGCAGCCGCGATCGCGTGTGTGCAGGGGATGCCGCGTGACGCCGTTGATGGCAGTGGCGACCGTGAGGTGGTGTTCACCTTCCGCAGCGGCGCGACGCGGACCTTCAGCGGCCGCTCATTGCTGTTGACGTTCAGCCTGCCGCAATTCTTTTTCCATGTCACGACGGCCTACGACATCCTGCGCCACGCCGGCGTGCCGCTGGCGAAGCCCGATTATCTCGGGCCGCCGCGATAGAGCGCGGGGGACGGTCGCATTTGATGCGCCGCCATCTTTCGAGACGCGCGCCTCCGGCGCGCTCCTTAAACGACGAGGGCTGTTTCTCGGGAAGCTGTGGGCCCTCGGGGTGAGGAGCGCCGCTCGCGGCGCGTCTCGAACCATGGGGCTGGGGCGCGGCTACTTCTCGCCGGTGCCGTTTGGGAGAAATGGCGCGGTCGGGCCCTTGCCGGTCATCTCGTTCTTCAGCGCTTCGAAGCGCTCGATGGCTTCGCGTGCGCGGGTATCGACCAGCTTGATGGCGGCTTCGGCGGTCATCGGCCCGCTGGAGACCGCGATCGAGGTCGGCCCGACGGTCTCGTCGACATAGTAGCCATCGTCGCCGCGCCGTGCGGTCCAACGAAAACGGATCGCCGAAATGGGGCCAGGACCGACCTTGGTATATCCATCGGCCTGATCGAACGGCACGACCGTCGCGCTGGCCTTCTTGGACGACGTCGCCTTGTCGGCCAGCTTGGCCGATTCCGGCTGATCGAGAATGCTCGCTATCGTTGCGAGCGCGTGCTCCGTCGCAACACTCATGACCACCCCTGTTCCCTACTGGCACGCGCAAAAGCCGGCGCCAATAGTCACAGTTGTAGCGGGATCTGGGCAGGATGCAAGAATGCGTTGAAATTTGGGCGACAAAGCGGTGGACGCAGGCTCGAAGCCAGCTGTGTCCTTGCCAGCCGCCGCGCTCGGATATGGCCACGGCGCCGGGGCGGGTCCATCCCGCCACCAGCGCCGATGGAGCCC
>JBARNF010000768.1:0-7460 GCA_049802835.1 Bradyrhizobium sp. | reverse complement strand
GGTGAGGGCCAGGCGGCGCGAGGTGCGGTTGAACAGCCGCGTGCCCAGGCGCTCCTCGAGCCGGCTCACCGCCTTGGAGACGGAGGCCTTCGACAGGCTCAGATCCTGCGCTGCGCCAGCAAAGGAGCGCAGCTCGACGACCTTGGCGAAGATCGCCATCGCCTCGAAATCGGGAAGTCGCGCCATCGGCTAGATCTCTATTTTTGAAACAATAGGTTTCAATAGTTTCTATTTATATACTCGGACAGCTCCCCTATTCCAATGCCCAACAGCACGGCGGCTCATGGCCGACCGTTGCAACCACGGAGCAAGACCATGATCGAGTTGAAGCCCTTCGCGGCGCTCGGCGGCGCCGACCACGGCTGGCTGAAGGCCAAGCACCATTTCTCCTTCGCCAGCTATTACGACCCGAGCAACATGGGCCACGGCGCGCTGCGGGTCTGGAACGACGACGAGATCGCGCCGAATACCGGCTTTCCCGCCCATCCCCACCGCGACATGGAAATCATCACCTATGTCCGCGAGGGCGCGATCACCCATCAGGACAGCCTCGGCAACAAGGGCCGCACCGAAGCCGGCGACGTCCAGGTGATGAGCGCCGGCAGCGGCATCCGCCATTCCGAGTACAATCTCGAGCCGACCACGACGCGGATCTTCCAGATCTGGATCGAGCCCGCCACCGAGGGCGGCCAGCCGACCTGGGGCGCCAAGCCGTTCCCGAAGTCCGACCGCTCCGGCAAGCTTGTGACGCTGGCCTCCGGCTTCGCCGACGACGGCGATGCGCTGCCGATCCGCGCCAAGGCGCGCGTGCTCGGCACCACGCTCAAGGCCGGCGAGACCGCCGAATACAGCGCCGACAAGACCCGGCACATCTATCTCGTGCCTGCCGCCGGCAGCGTCGAGGTCAACGGCATCCGCGTCAACGCCCGCGACGGCGCCGCCATCCGCGACGAGGCCACGCTCAGGATCACCGCGCTCGAAGATTCCGAGCTGGTGCTGGTCGACGCCGCCTAACGAAGTCTCACGGTCCCCTTTCCCATCAACCTCGCCCCCAAGGAGACATCCATGACCAAGGTTCTCGTTCTCTACTACTCCGCCTACGGCCACATCGAAGCGATGGCCAACGCCGTTGCCGAGGGCGCCCGCGAAACCGGCGCCACCGTCGATATCAAGCGCGTGCCCGAACTGGTACCGGCCGACGTCGCCAAGGCCTCGTACTACAAGCTCGACCAGGCCGCGCCGATCGCCAAGATCGAGGAGCTCGCCGACTACGACGCGATCATCGTCGGCACCGGCACCCGGTTCGGCCGCATGGCTTCGCAGATGGCGAACTTCCTCGACCAGGCCGGCGGCCTCTGGGCCAAGGGTGCGCTGCACGGCAAGGTCGGCGGCGCCTTCACCTCGACCGCGACCCAGCATGGCGGCCAGGAAGCCACGCTGTTCTCGATCATCACCAACCTGCTGCACTTCGGCATGACCATCGTCGGCCTCAACTATGGCTTCGCCGGCCAGATGAAGCTCGACGAGGTCACCGGCGGCTCGCCCTACGGCGCCACCACCATCACCGGTGGCGACGGCAGCCGGCAGCCGAGCGAGAACGAGCTGGCCGGGGCGCGCTATCAGGGCCGCGTCATCGCCGAAACCGCCAAAAAGCTGCATGGCTGATGCGACTGGGGCGGCACTTTCGCAAACGAAGTGCCGCCCCATATCGCCGAAAGAAAGTAGAGGAGCCCGCAATGCCCGCCATGCTCGAACTGGTGACGCTGGCCCGGCTGGCCCGCCACCCCCTACAGATGATGGCGCGCCGCTGGTACTGCAAGAGCCTCTCACGCGCCAGCCGCGGTCAGCGCCGCTGCCCGGAATGCGCGGCCGCTACAGCGGCTTGATCTGCACCTTCCTGAACTTCACCACACCCGAGCCGTATTGCAGGGCGATCGGCCCCGCCGCGTGCTTGCTGTCATCGACGTCGGCGGTCTTCTCGCCGTTCAGGATCACCGTCAGCCGCGTGCCCTTGGCGGTGATCTCGTAAGTATTCCACTTGCCGCCCGCCTTCGGCATCGGCTCCACCTTGGCCACATCGACGATTGCGCCGGTGCCGTATTTCGGATCGGGCCGCTTGTCGAAGATGTTGACCTCGTAGCAGATGTTGGAGTCGATCTTCGCGGCCTGGTCGCAGCGGATGAAGATGCCGCTGTTGGCGGCGTCGTCGACCCAGAACTCGGCCTTGATCTGGAAATCCTTGTAGCTGGTCTTGGTGACCAGATAGGACGGATCCTTGCCGTCGAGCTTGTTGGCTGCGAGCGCGCCGTCCTTCATCTCCCAATTGGCTTTGCCGACCTCGCTGAAGTCGGCCTTGGTCGTGCCGTCGACCAGGGTGACCCAGCCGTCATCAGCGAATGCCGGTCCTGCCAGAGGCACGGCGCCCAGGATTGCAGCAGCCGCGAGCAGACTGAGACGATAGATCATGAAAACTCCTCCCTGTTTTTTGTGTCGTTCGGCGCCACGATAGCAAAGCGCCGGGCGATGCAAACGGAGTTTCGATGCTGCACCTGCTCTGTCGTCCGTTCTCTCCTACACCGCGGTTGCGCGCGCAAAATCGACATAGATCTCGCGCAAGCGCGCCGCGACCGGTCCCGGCTTGCCGTCGCCCACCGCCTTGCCGTCGATTGCGACCACCGGCTGCACGAACGAGCTCGCGCTGGTGATGAAGGCCTCCTTGGCGGCGAGCGCTTCTTCGACCGTGAACAGCCGCTCCTCGACCTTGAGCTGACGCTCCTCGGCGAGCTTCACCACCGCCTTGCGGGTGCAGCCCGGCAGGATCGCGTTCGAATTCGGCCGCGTCACGATGACGTCGTCCTTGGTCAGGATGAACGCCGACGACGAGCCGCCTTCGGTGACGTGACCGTCCTCGACCATCCAGGCCTCGCCAGCGCCGGCGGCCGCGGCGGCCTGCTTGGCCAGCACCTGCGCCAGCAGCGCCACGCTCTTGATGTCGCGTCGCTCCCAGCGAATGTCGGGCACCGTGATGACGCCGATGCCGGTCGTCGCAGAGGGCGCATCGACGATGTTCTTTGCGGTGACGAACATCACCAAGGTCGGCTTCACGTCGCCCTTCGGGAACGGGAAATCGCGGCTCTTGTCGGCGCCGCGCGTCACCTGCAGATAGACCATGCCCTGGTCGAGCCCGTTGCGCGCGACCAGTTCCTTCTGCAGTTCCTCGATGCGCGCCAGGCTCTCCGGCAGTGCCAGGCCGATCTCGCCGACCGAGCGCTCCAGCCGGGCAAGATGCGCGGCGCTGTCGACGAGCTTGCCGTCGAGCACCGCCGCCACCTCGTAGATGCCGTCGGCGAACAGGAACCCGCGGTCGAGGACCGAGACCTTGGCCTCGGACAGGGGCACGAAGGCGCCGTTGACGTAAGCGATCGGGTCCACGGAATAGTCTCCTGTTAGTTACGAGGTGTGCAAGGAGCACACCGCTCTCCCTTCACCTCGCCTCGCTTGCGGGGAGAGGTCGGATGGCATCGAAAGATGCCATCCGGGTGAGGGGGTACAGGTCTCACCACGGACACTGCCCGCGCTGCTGCCCCTCACCCCACCCCTCTCCCCGTAAGAACGGGGCGAGGGAGCCTACTGCCGTCTGCGCCACAGCTCGCAAACTAATACCACTCAATGCGACAGGATCTTCGACAAGAACTGCTGCGCGCGTTCGCTGCGCGGGGTGCCGAAGAAGTCCTCCTTCTTGGCGTCCTCGACGATCTCGCCGCGGTCCATGAAGATGACGCGATGGGCGACTTTCTTGGCGAAGCCCATCTCGTGGGTCACGACCATCATGGTCATGCCTTCGCGGGCGAGATCGACCATGACGTCGAGCACCTCGCTGATCATCTCCGGATCGAGCGCCGAGGTCGGCTCGTCGAACAGCATCGCTATCGGATCCATGGCGAGCGCGCGCGCAATCGCGACGCGCTGCTGCTGGCCGCCCGAGAGCTGGGCCGGAAACTTCTGCGCCTGCTCCTTGAGACCGACCCGATCCAGCAGCTTCATGCCCCTGGCAGCCGCTTCGTCTTGACCGCGCCCCAGCACCTTCTGCTGGGCGAGGCAGAGATTGTCGATGATCTTCAGGTGCGGAAACAGCTCGAAGTGCTGGAACACCATGCCGACGCGCGAGCGCAGCTTCGGCAGGTTGGTCTTGGGATCATTGACCTTGAGGCCGTCGATCGTGATCACCCCGTCCTGGAACGGCTCCAGCGCGTTGACGCATTTGATCAGGGTCGACTTGCCCGAGCCCGAGGGGCCGCAGACCACCACCACCTCGCCCTTGGCGACCGAGGTCGTGCAGTCCTTCAGCACCTGGAAGCTCGGACTGTACCATTTGTTGACGTGGCTGATTTCGATCATGGGAGCCGACTACCTGATGATGGCGATGCGCGACTGCAGGCGGCGGACGCCGTAGGACGCGATGCAGGAGATGGTGAAGTAGATCAGGGCCGCGAACAGGTACATCTCGACCAGGCGGCCGTCGCGCTGGGCCACCTTCGATGCTGCGCCGAGGAAGTCCGGAATCGACAGCACATAGACCAGCGAGGTGTCCTGGAACAGCACGATGGTCTGGGTCAGCAGCACCGGCAGCATGTTGCGGAACGCCTGCGGCAGCACGACGTAGCGCATGGTCTGCGCATAGGTCAGACCGAGCGCCGAGGCCGCCGCCGGCTGTCCGCGCGAGATCGACTGGATGCCGGCGCGCATGATCTCGGAGAAGTAGGCCGCCTCGAACAGGATGAAGGTGATCAGCGACGAGGCGAACGCCCCGACCTTGATCGGGCGCGAGGAGCCGGTGACCCACTGCCCGATATACGGCACCAGGAAGTAGAACCAGAAGATCACCAGCACCAGCGGCAGCGATCGCATGAAGTCGACATAGAGCCCGGCGATCCAGCCCATCACGCGATAGCCCGACAAGCGCATCAGCGCGATCATGGTGCCGAACACGAGACCGCCCCCAGCCGCGAGCGCCGTCAGCGTCAGCGTGAAGGTCATGCCGTCGATGAAGAGGTACGCGAGGGAGCGGCGGATGACGTCGAAATCGAAATTGGCCAGCATCTCATTTGCCCGTGATGTAGCCGGGGATCGCCACGGCGCGCTCCAGCAGCCGCATGCCGATCACGACGATGACGTTGATGACGAGATACATCAGCGTGGCGGCGCTGAACGCCTCGAACACCTGGAACGAGAACTCCTGCATGGCGCGCGCAGCGCCCGTCAGCTCGATCAGGCCGATGGTGATCGCCACGGCGCTGTTCTTGACGGTGTTGAGGAATTCGGATGTCAGCGGCGGCAGGACGATGCGGAAAGCCATCGGCAGCAGCACGTAACGATAGGCCTGCAACGTGGTGAGGCCGAGCGCGGTCGCCGCCAGCTTCTGGCCGCGCGGCAGCGAGCCGATGCCGGCCGCCAGCTGCACCGCGACGCGGGCGGACATGAACAGCCCGATGCCGACGGCCGCCGTATAGAACGGCGCATTCGGCATCTGCTTCAGCCACAGGCCGGCCGTGCGCGGCAGCAGCTCCGGCACCACGAAGTACCACAGGAACAGCTGCACCAGGAGCGGCATGTTGCGAAAGAACTCGACATAGGCGAAGCCGATCCAGCTCGCGAGCTTCGACGGCAAGGTGCGCAGGATGCCGACGATCGTGCCGAAGATCAGCGCAATCACCCAGGCCGACAGCGAGGTCACGATCGTGACCTTCAGCCCCGTCAGCAGCATGTCGAAATAGGTGCCGGCCCCGGTCGGGTTCGGCTCCAGGAAGATGTGCCAGTTCCAGGTGTAGTTCACGGGGACATCCAGAAAGAGTTAGCTTTGCGCTGAGCCGATGCGATCAGCTGATAGGATCGAGCTGGTCGGATCAAGCTCATTCCACAAAGCTGATGCAATCGGCAGGCCAGTGTGGCTGCGCCACCTCGAAATTCGATTCCGAACGTCACCGCGATGACAGTGCGCTCCCTCGCCCCGTTCTTACGGGGAGAGGGTTGGGGTGAGGGGCAGACGCACGGGGAGTGTATGTGGTTAGACCTGTACCCCCCCACCCGGATCGCATCTTGCGATGCAATCCGACCTCTCCCCGCAAGCGGGGAGAGGTGAAGAGCGCCTCACGGCTTGTACGAATCCGGATCCGGCGAATCCGACGGCTTGGCGAACTCGGCCTTCAGCTCAGCCGACAGCGGCGTGTTCAGGTTCAGGCCCTTCGGCGGGATCTTCTGCATGAACCACTTGCCATAGAGCTTGGCGCCCTCGCCGCTGGTGTAGATCGCAGCAGTCGCGGCATCGACGACCTTCTTGAACTGCGGATCGTCCTTGCGCAGCATGATGCCGTAGGGCTCCGGCTTGGAGAACGCATCCTTGGAGACGACGTAGGCGGCCGGATCCTTCGAGCCGGCAACGAGGCTCGCGAGCAGGATGTCGTCCATCACGAAGGCAACCGCACGGTCGGTCTCGACCATCAGAAAGGCCTCGGCGTGATCCTTGGCCGGGAGGATGTTGATGCCGAGATTGCGCGCGGCGTTGGCCTCGGTGAGCTGCTTGATGTTGGTGGTGCCGGCGGTCGACACCACCGTCTTGCCCTTCAGATCGTCGATCGCGTTGATGTTGCTCGCCTTCTTCGAGACATAGCGGCTTGCCGTCAGGAAGTGGGTGTTGGTGAAGGAGATCTGCTTCTGGCGGTCGGCATTGTTGGTGGTCGAGCCGCATTCCAGATCGATGGTGCCGTTGGCGAGCAGCGGGATGCGCGTCGACGACGTCACCGGGTTGAGCTTGACCTCGAGCTTGTCGAGCTTCAGCTCCTTCTTCACGGCCGCGACGACGCCCATGCAGATGTCGATGGCAAAGCCGATCGGCTTCTGGTTGTCGTCGAGATAGGAGAACGGAATCGAGGAATCGCGAACGCCGAGCGTGATGGCGCCGGTCTCCTTGATGTTCTTCAAGGTCCCCGTCAGGTCCTCGGCCTGCACCTGGCCGGCGCAGAGCGCGGCGGCGACGGCAAGACCCATTAGGCGAAGCTGTTTCATAACTGATCTCCTCGATCCGGCTGATAGCCGGATGCTTGCATGAACTGAACCGAATTCAAAATCACCCTGCCCGGCCCCGGACGATCCCCGGCTGGGAGGGCGCGGGCACCATAGACCGCCCCGCGGCGGGAAGCTCTCGGACGCTTGCGACAAATTGCCTGTCCCGCGCCCCTTTCGACAAGACATTCGGACTGACGCGGCGGGCCCAAACGACGTGATGGTAAACTACGAGGGCGGCAGCAGTCGGACGACCCGACGAAAGTCTGACGCGTACACCGCAACTGCTCATCAGCTCGCGCACGAGTTCCCCTTGTCAACGTATATCGTGTCGTGCCTGCGACGCTCTTGCCCGGATCGCGGTGCGCTCCCTCTCCCCGTTCTTCACGGGGAGAGGGTTG
>JBARNF010000767.1:0-6671 GCA_049802835.1 Bradyrhizobium sp. | reverse complement strand
GCTTCAGCCTCGCGGGGCGCGACGGGGCGACGCTAGCGCTCGCGCTCGGCGCGGGTTTCGCCGCGCTCGGCAGCGTGATGAGCTTCCTGCGGCTGGCAGTTGCAGCTCCGCGCAGCTCGTGAGTTCGAGCGATCAACAACCCCAGGGCATCACGAATCTTCCGAGCCGCAAACGCATATTCTTGATTTGAAGGATTCCATCGTTCGCGCCAGAGTGGCGCCCTCAGTTCAACTGGCGAGTTGAACGAAAGGGATCTGCGATGGCAAACCTGACGATTAACGGCAGAGTCTATAATCTCGACGTCGAAGCCGACACGCCGCTGCTGTGGGCGATCCGCGAGAACGCCGGATTGACCGGCACCAAATATGGCTGCGGCATTGCACAATGCGGCGCCTGCACCGTGCATCTCGACGGCGTCGCGGTCCGGTCCTGCGGCGTCACTGTCTCCGAGGCCGTCGGCAAGCAGATCACGACCATCGAAGGTCTGGCGAGCGACAGCGGCCTGCACAAGGTGCAGCAGGCCTGGCTCGAAAACGACGTTCCGCAATGCGGCTATTGCCAGAGCGGGATGATCATGGCCGTCGCCGCGCTGCTGAAGGACAACCCGAAGCCGAGCGATCAGGACATCAACGACGCCATCACCAACATCTGCCGCTGTGGAACCTTCGCGCAGGTGCGCGACGCGATCCACGCCGCCGCCAACGCCTGAGGAGGACGGCATGAACCAGCACGTCACGCCGCGCCTCAACCGTCGTTCCTTCGTCATCGGCACTGCCGCGCTCGGCGGCGGCCTTGCACTCGGGCTCGACATTCCCTTCGGCGGCCCGCAGATCGTCCGCGCCGCGGATGGCTCGCCGGAGGTCAACGCCTGGGTCGTGATCCGGCCCGACGACACCGTGGTGATCCGCATCGCCCGCTCCGAGATGGGCCAGGGCACGCTGACCGGTCTCGCCCAGCTCGTCGCCGAGGAGCTCGCCTGCGACTGGCGCAAGGTGACCACCGAATATCCGACACCCGGCCAGAACGTCGCCCGCAAGCGCGTATGGGGCGATTTCTCCACCGGCGGCAGCCGCGGCATCCGTAGCTCGCAGGACTACGTCCGCAAGGGCGGCGCCGCCGCCCGCATGATGCTGATCCAGGCCGCCGCCGACGAATGGAAAGTGCCGGTTGCCGAATGCACCGCGGCCAACAGCATCATCACGCACAAGCGATCAGGCCGGACCACGACCTACGGCAAGGTGGCCGAGGCCGCCGCCAAGCTGACGCCGCCTGTCGACGTCAAGCTGAAGGATCCGAAGGACTGGACCTTGATCGGCAAGGGCGTCAAGCGGCTCGACACCGCCGACAAGGTCATCGGCGCGATGATCTATGGCGCCGACGTCAAGCTGCCGAACATGCTCAACGCGGCGATCAAGGATTGCCCGGTCACCGGCGGCAAGCTGAAGAGCTATGACGAGGCCAAGATCGCCGGCATGAAGGGCGTCAAGAAGGTGGTGCCGGTCGGTGCCACCGCCGTTGCCGTCGTCGCCGACACCTGGTGGCACGCGAAGACGGCGCTCGATGCGCTGCCGATCGTCTGGGACGAAGGCGACAACGCCAAGGTGTCCTCAGCGTCGATCGGCAAATGGCTGGCGGAAGGATTGGAGTCCGGGCCGGCCTATGTCGGCAACGAGAACGGCGACGCCAAGGCGGCGCTCGCCGGCGCGGTGAAGAAGGTCGAGGCGGTCTACAATTATCCCTACCAGAACCACGCCACCATGGAGCCGATGAACGCGACGGCGGTTTACACCGCCGATCGCTGCGAGGTGTGGTGCGGCACGCAGAACGGCGAGGCGGCGTTCGCCGCGGTGCTGGAAGCATCAGGCCTGCCGGCGGAGAAGTGCGAGGTCCACAAGCTGATCCTCGGCGGCGGTTTCGGCCGCCGCGGCCAGACCGACTATGTCCGCCAGGCCGTGCTGATCGCCAAGGAGATGCCGGGGACGCCGGTCAAGCTGATCTGGTCGCGCGAGGAGGACATGACGCATGGTCGCTATCATCCGATCACCCAGTGCAAGCTGACCGGCGGCTTCGACGCCGACAACAATTTGACCGCGCTGCACATGCGGATCTCCGGCCAGTCGATCCTATTCAGCCTGCGGCCTGAAGCGCTGGTCAACGGCAAGGATAACGCAACCTTCCAGGGGCTCGCAGCGACCGGCGAGGCCACGATCGGCTACTCCGTGCCGAACCTCCTGATCGAGCATTCGATGCGCAACCCGCATATCAATCCGGGCTTCTGGCGCGGCGTCAACGTGAACCAGAACGCGATCTATCTGGAATGCTTCATGGATGAGCTCGCCGATGCGGCCGGCCAGGACCCGCTGGAGTTCCGCCGCAAGCTGATGAGCAAGAATCCGAAGCACCTCGCCGTGCTCAATGCGGTGGCCGAGAAGATCGGCTGGGGCACGCCGGCCCCCGAAGGCGTGCATCGCGGGCTGGCGCAGCTCCACGGCTATGGCAGCTATGTCGCAGGCGCCGCCGAGATCTCGGTGGTCGACGGCAGCAAGATCAAGATCCACCGCATCGTCGCCTCGACCGATCCGGGCTACGTCGTCAACCCGGCGCAGGTGGAACGGCAGATCGCGGGCTCGTTCGTCTACGGGCTGTCGGCCCTGTTCTATGGCGGCTGCACCGTCAAGGACGGGCGGATCGTCGAGACCAACTTCGACAGCTACAACTCGATGCGCATCAACGAGATGCCGAAGGTGGAAGCGATCATGATCCCGAGCGGCGGCTTCTGGGGCGGGGTCGGCGAGCCGACCATCGGCGTCGCAGCTCCGGCAGTGCTGAATGCGTATTTCGCCGCCACCGGAAAACGCATCCGCTCGGTGCCGCTGCGCGACCAGAACATCACCTTCGCATGAGAGACGTTGGCGGCAGGCTTTCGGAACAAAGCCTGCCACCATGCATGTCTGAAACAATGATGATGGCCCGGCAGCGAACGCGCAGAGAGGTCGGCGGCCTGATCGCGGCGACAGCTGCGATGCTCGCCGCGCCCGCGGTGCTGCGCGCGCAGTCAGTCCCGCGCGTGATCGTGATCGGCGGCGGCTTCGGCGGCGCCAGCTGCGCCCGCGCGCTGCGCCAGGCCGATGGCAGGCTCGACGTGACGCTGGTCGAGGCCAACACGACCTTCACCTCCTGCCCGCTGAGCAACGAAGTCATCGCCGGTTTGCGCGACATCGGGGCTCAGCAGTTCGGCTACGACCGGATTGCCGCCGAGGGCGTGCGCGTCATCCTCCAGGCGGCCACTGCAATCGACGCAGCGGCGCACAAGATCACCCTCGCCGACGGCACGACGCTCGCCTATGACCGGCTCGTGCTGGCGCCGGGCATCGACATCGATTTCACCGCGCTGCAGGGCTACGACGAAGCAGCGTCCGAGGTGATGCCGCATGCCTACAAGGCCGGCGCGCAGACGCTGCTGTTGCGCCGGCAGATCGAGGCGATGCCGGACGGCGGCACCGTCGCGATCGCAATCCCCGCCAATCCGTCGCGCTGCCCGCCCGCACCTTACGAGCGCGCCAGCCTGATCGCGCATTATCTGAAGACGCACAAGCCGAAGTCGAAGGTGCTGATCCTCGACGCCAAGGATAATTTCTCGCAGCAGAAGCTGTTCGAGCAGGCGTGGCAGCAGCTCTACCCCGGCATGATCGAGCGCATCCCGCTGTCGCAGGGCGGCCGCGTCACCGGCGTCGAGATCGCCACGCGCGCCGTTGTCACCGAGTTCGGCAACTACAATCCCGATGTCGCCAACATCATCCCGCCGCAGAAGGCCGGCCGCATCGCGGCGCTGGCGGGGGCTGCCGACCGTACCGGCTGGTGCCCGATCGATCCTGTGACGTTCGCGTCGAAACTGGCGCCCGATATGCACGTCATCGGCGACGCCTGTCTCGGCGGCGGCATTCCGAAATCGGCCGGCGCCGCGCAAGCGCAGGGCAAAGCGTGCGCCGCCGTGATCGCGCGCGACCTGACCGGACGGCAGTCCGAGCCGCCGCCGCTGACCGGAATCTGCTATAGCATCGTGGCGCCGGACTACGCGTTCTCGCTGGCAGGCGTCTATCAGCCCAAGGGCGACATCTTCGCCGAGGTCGAAGGCGGACGCACCAGCCCGGTCGATGCGCCGCGCGAGACACGCGCGCAGGAGGCCGAGGCGACCGAAACCTGGTTCAAGGCGCTGACGCATGACGCGTTTGGTTAGCGCGATGGCCGCGCTGCTCATGGCCGCCCTGCCCGCTTTCGCCGCAGCGCAGACGCTCGCGACCTATGACATCGAGGGTGACGGCATCCCCGACTCGCTCACCGGACAGCCCGGCGGCGCCGGACGCGGCCGCGCGCTCGTGGCCGAGCGCAGCTCGACGTGCCTGCTCTGTCACTCCGGTCCGCTGCCGGAGGTGCGCTTCCAGGGCGATCTCGCGCCCAACCTGGCCGGCGCCGGCAGCCGCTGGACCATTCCGCAGCTGCGGCTGCGGCTGGTCGATGCGAGCCGGCTCAATCCGGCGACGATCATGCCATCCTATTATCGCGTCGATGGGCTGACGCGCGTCGGCCGCGGCTTTCGCGACAAGCCGATTCTGTCGGCGGAACAGATCGAAGATATCGTCGCCTATCTCGCGACCTTGCGCGAGTGAGACCATATGAGGACCATGTCCACGCCGTCCCACATCTCGCGCCGCCACCTGCTGCAGCTTGCAGGAACGCTGACGGCTGCAAGCGCGCTGCCGATCGTCACCGTCCGGCCCACACAGGCCACGCCGGCGATGCTGTCGTCAGCGATCCGAAACCTGGTCGGCGAAGCCAACGTGCGGGTCGGCAAAGTCAGGCTCGACATCCCGCCGCTGGTCGAGAACGGCAACACGGTGCCGATGACGGTCAGCGTCGATCACCCGATGACGCCCGACAACCACGTCAAGAGCATTCACGTCCTCAACGAGAAGAACCCGCAGCCCAACATCGCCAACTTCCATCTGACGCCACAGGCCGGCCGCGCCCAGGTCGCAACCCGCATCCGGCTCGCCGACACCCAGAAGGTGGTCGCGATCGCAAAGCTCTCCGACGGTTCGTTCTGGTCTGTCAGCGTCGACGTCATCGTGACCTTGGCCGCCTGCACCGAGGAGATGCCGTGATGGCCGCAGCCCTGGTCAACGTTCCCGCCAAGGCGAAGCGCGGCGCGGTGATCGAGATCAAGACGCTGATGAGCCATGTCATGGAGCCGGGTTACCGCCACACCGCCGCCGGCGAGGTGGTGCCGCGCGACATCGTCACGAGCTTCACCTGCAGGTTCAACGGCACGGAGATCTTTCGCGCCGACCTGTTCCCCGCGATCGCGGCGAATCCCTTCCTGTCGTTCTTCACCACAGCCAGCGAGAGCGGACGGTTCGAGTTCGAATGGATCGGCGACAACGGCTTCGTTGCCAACGCTTCCGCTGCGATCACGGTCGAATGATGCGCCGGCGCGCGCTTCTCGCGATCATGACGGCAGCAAGCCTGGCCCTGCCGGCCCTCGCCGGCGAGATCGCCGAGTCCGCGCGCCGCTCCGGCTATGGCTTCATGTCCTCCGAGACGAAAGCGATGCAGGACGACGACACGGCAAATCCCGCGATGCTGTCGGTGCTCGACGGCGAAGGCTTGTGGACGGCGAAGGCCGGCGCCGCGAACAAGGCCTGCAGCGATTGCCATGGTGACGTTGCCGTCGGCATGAAGGGCGTGGCCGCGCGCTATCCGGCCTTCGACGCCATCAGCAGCGCGCCTGTCGATCTCGGCCAGCGCGTCAATCTCTGCCGCAAGCAGCATCAGCAGGCCGATCCATTCGCGCCCGAAAGTCGCGAGCTGCTGGCGCTGACGGCGCTCATCACGAAGCAGTCGCGTGACACTCCGATCACGGCCCGCGACGATCCGCGGCTCGCGCCATCAGTCGCGCGCGGGCGTGAGCTGTTCATGCAGCGGCAGGGCCAGCTGAACCTTGCCTGCACCAATTGCCACGACGACAATTGGGACAAGCACCTCGCGGGCTCGGCGATCACGCAAGGACAGCCGACCGGCTATCCGATCTACCGGCTGGAATGGCAGGCGATGGGCTCGCTGCAGCGGCGCATCCGCGGCTGCATGACCGGCGTGCGCGCCCAGGCCTTGGATTTCGATGCGCCCGACATGATCGCGCTGGAGCTCTACCTGATGTCGCGCGCTCGCGGCATGCCGATGGAGGCGCCGGCGGTGCGGCCATGAGCGTGATAGGCTCGCAGGTAAATCATGATGTGTGAGCAATTCGATGATGCGGCAGCGAAGGTGCACCTCGCCCCGCTTGCGGGGGCGCGACGAGCTTCGCTCGCGCTGAGAGGTCGGATTGCATCGTCAGATGCAATCCGGGTGAGGGGGTACAGGTCTCACCATCAGCACCACCCGTGCGTCTGCCCCTCACCCCAACCCTCTCCCCGTAAGAACGGGGAGAGGGAGCGCACCGTCCTCTCACGGGATAAATGCATCGTGAGGAGAGCTCTATTGAAGTTCAGCGAGACGACGTCGTTCGCGGCTTACGCATCTCTCCCCGCTTGCGGCAAGGCAATCACATATGCCGTCATTCCGGGCTCATTCGCGCTGCTTCAAAATGGCTTCGCCATTTTGCGCGCGAATGCCCC
>JBARNF010000766.1:0-3808 GCA_049802835.1 Bradyrhizobium sp. | reverse complement strand
CCATGGACCGGGACGCCACCGGGCCGACGAGACTGTCGATGCGCGCCAGCACGAGGGCGAGCGGGGTGAGGCGGTTGATCAACTGGCGCTCATCGCGGGATGCGGGCATGGGCCGCTATCTGCGGGAGCCGGCCCGCCGGGTCAAGCAGGCCGGACCTTGACGCGCCGTGAGCGCCGTGGCGAATGAGACCGCAATGACCGAGACCACGATCAATCTCCGCGGGCTCAAATGCCCCCTCCCCGCGCTCAAGACGCGCAAGGCGCTGTCGCGCCTCGCCTCGGCGGATATTCTGACGGTCGAATGCACCGATCCGCTGGCGGAGATCGACATTCCCAACCTCGTCCGCGAGACCGGCGACCATCTGGAAAACACGGCCCGTGAGAACGATGCCCTGGTGTTCCGCATCCGCAAGCGATGACGGGGGACGTCTAGCCTTGGAGACGCGACAAGTCATCCCAGCGCCCGAGCGAAGCGAGGGAGCCCGGGAACCATAACCACATCCCTCACGACTCCTGCACTGCAGGGGTTATGGGTTCGGGGCCCGGCGCGGAGCCTGTCGTCGGGCGGCGCCAAGCGCCGACCCGATGGCGCCGTCCCGGAACGACCGGACGATAGACCACTTCAATTCGTCTTGAACCCGGCGTTCTGGGCGATCGGCTTCCAGTGGGCGAGCTCGGCTTCGACGAACTTGGTGAACTCGGCCGGGGACATGGGCTCGGTGATGATCTGCTCGTCGCGCAGCCGCTTCTGCACCTCCGGGCGCTGCAGCGCCTTGAGGACCTCGCGATTGAGCTTCTGCACGATGTCGGCGGGCATCTTGGGCGGCCCCGACAAGGAGAACCAGGTGGTGCAGACGAGCTCCGGATATCCCAGTTCGTTGAGCGTCGGGATGTTCGGATAGTCCGGGAGCCGCTCCTTGGAGGATACGACCAGCGGAAGGAGGGTGCCGGCCTGGATCTGACCGTGCGCGGTGGTGAACGTCATCGAGCCGAACTTGACGTGGCCGCCGACCAGATCCGTCACGCCGAGCGCCGCCCCGCGGTAGGGCACATGCTCGACCGGGATGCCGGCCTTGTTGCCGAAATACTCTCCCACCAGGTGGCCGTTCGTTCCGGTGCCGGGCGAGGCATAGCTGAGCTTCTCGCTCGACTTCTTACCGTACTCGATGAATTCCTGAATGGTCTTCAGGCCGAGCTTCGGCGACACGACGACGGCGATGGGCGGGCCGCCGAGATAGGCGATATGGGTGAAGTCGCGCACCGGATCGTAGCCGGTGGCGGAGTTGATGATGGGGGCGATCGCATGCGAGGCGATCCCGGAGATCAGCAGCGTGTAGCCGTCGGGCTCGGAGCGCGCGACGACCTGCGATCCGACGACGCCGCCGGCGCCGGGCTTGTTCTCGACGAAGAACTGCTGGCGGAACGCCTCGGACAACTGTTCGGCGATGATGCGGCCGAGCGTGTCGGCGCTGCCCCCGGCAGCGAATGGCGCAACGATCCTGACGGGTTTATTGGGCCATTCCTGCGCGTGCAGGGCGGGCGGATTCAAGATCATGGTCGCCGCGGTGGCGGCGACGAAAACGGCACAGAACGGCTTCACGCGTTTCCTCTCCTTGCTGGGAGTGAAGTCTTTGCCGGGAGTGGGTGCAAACTGGAGTAAAACCGCGTCCATTGCAACCGGGTCGCGAACGCCCCGCCGGCTCCCCCGCTACCCCGTCGGTCGCGTCACAGGCGCGGGCGTCAGCCGAACAGACCGGCAATGGCGTAGAATATCGCGCCTGCGAGCGCCGAGGCCGGGATGGTGATGACCCAGGCCATGATGATGTTGTTCGCGACATTCCACCGCACCGCCGCCGCCTTGCGCGCCGCCCCGACCCCGATGATCGATCCGGTGATGGTGTGCGTCGTCGACACGGGCACGCCGAGATAGGTGGCCAGGAACAGGGTGATCGCCCCACCGGTTTCGGCGCAGAATCCCTGCATCGGCGTCAGGCGGGTGATCTTGGTGCCCATCGTTTTCACGATGCGCCAGCCGCCGAACAGCGTTCCCAGGCCCATCGCCGCCTGACAGACGAGCACCACCCAGAACGGCACGTAGAACGTCTCGCCGAGATGGCCCTGCGAATACAAGAGCACGGCGATGATGCCCATCGTCTTCTGCGCGTCGTTGCCGCCGTGGCCGAGCGAATAGAGCGAGGCCGAGACGAACTGCAGATGGCGAAAGGCGCGGTCGACGGCGAATGGAGCCCGGCGCATCAGCAGCCACGACACCATCAGCATCAGCACGATGGCGAGGACAAAGCCGAGCAGGGGCGAGAGGACGATCGCGGCGCCGGTCTTCGACAAGCCGCTCCAGACCACGGCGCTGAAACCGGCCTTGACGCCGGCGGCGCCCACCAGCCCGCCGATCAGCGCATGCGAGCTGCTCGACGGAATGCCGAGCGCCCAGGTGATCACATTCCACACGATGGCGCCCATCAGGGCGCCGAACACCACGCGCGCGTCGACGACACTCGCCTCGACGATGCCGGTGCCGAGCGTCTCGGCGACGTGCAGCCCGAAGAACAGGAAGGCGATGAAGTTGAAGAAGGCCGCCCACGCCACCGCGTATTGCGGCTTGAGCACCCGCGTCGACACGATGGTGGCGATCGAGTTCGCGGCGTCGTGCAGGCCGTTCAGAAAATCGAACAGCAGGGCGACGCCGACCAGTCCGATCAGGACGGGCAGGCCTAGCGTGGCGACTTCCATCTTTTACCCGTGCGGCTAGCAGTCAGACGTGCTCGAGGACGATGCCGTGCATCTCGTTCGCGACGTCGTCGAAGCGGTCCACGACCTTTTCCAGGTGATCATAGATTTCGTTGCCGATAATGAAGGCCATCGGCTCTTTCGTTCCGTACCGCTGGTAGAGCTGCTTGAGGCCCTGGTCGTGCAGCTCGTCGGCCTTCCCCTCGATCTGGGAGATGGTTTCCGTGATCTGGCCGAGGCGCGCCGCGTGCGTGCTGATCGAGCTCAGCAGCGGGACCGCGTCGCGCACCAGCCCGGCGGAGCGCACGATCGTGTCCGCCATGTCGAGCATCGGCGGCTCGAACGTATGCACGTCGAACAGCATGATGACCTTGGCGGTCTTCTGCATCTGATCGATTGAATTGTCCATCGCGGTGATCAGATCCTTGATCGCGCTGCGGTCGAACGGCGTGATGAAGCTGCGACGGACGGCGATCAGCACCTCGCGGGTGACCACGTCGGCGTCGTGCTCGCGGTCCATCACCGTCTGGTAGTAGCGCGGAACGCCCTCGCCGCCCTCGAGCATCGACCGCAGCGCGTGGGCGCCCTCGACGATCGTCTCGGAATGGCGTGCAAACAGCTCGAAGAAGCGCTGCTCCTTCGGCATGAGCGCCTGTAACCAGCCCAGCATGGCACCCTTCCGCCCCGCTCGATCGACCGGAATGGCCGAATCACCCCTGTCGCCAACCGACAGAGTCGCGTCGCCGGCTCGTTCTGCAAGCGCAATCTGGGAGCTGTGATCAACGATCGGCCCGAGCGCGGCGTCCGCCCCAACCTATCCGAAGCCGGGCCGCAAGCGAAAGCGTCACGGCGCCTAAAGGCGTCCGAGCAGGACCAGGATGATGACGATGACCAGAATCGTGCCCAGCGCTCCGCCCGGCCCGTAGCCCCAGCTGCTGCTGTAGCCCCAGGTCGGCAATGCGCCGATGAGAAGCAAGATTAGAATAACGATCAGGATGGTCGAAAGCATGGTGCGGCCTCCTTAGCCCGGATCTCTCGAAATATTAAGTCGGTAAAGCGACCG
>JBARNF010000765.1:0-3559 GCA_049802835.1 Bradyrhizobium sp. | reverse complement strand
ATCTGGCAACGCTGCGGCCGCCATCCTTCAGGATCGAGCCACCGGCCTTCCATCTCCATGCCTGGTTTCCAGGCGCGGGACCAGCAGCAGGGTTCGGAACGCTGGTCACGCATCAGGTGCCCATCGGCGAATTCGACGGACCGCATCCCTTCTTCAACGAAGACGGCACACTGATCGACTGATCGCCCAGCCCGCGAGGCGCCGGACGACATCTACCTAGCCTTCCACTTCGAACGTCACGCGTTCGGCGGCGAAGCGCGAGCGTTTCGTGATCAGCGGCGTTCCGTCGGCGTCGATGTCGGTGCTGTCGACCATCAGCACCGGGCGGCCGAGCGAGAGATCGAGCCGGGCAGCGTCGCTCGCGTCGGCGATGGCAGCAGTGATGCGCGTCGCGCCGCGGCGATAGTCGCGAATGCCATAATGCGCGAGCAGTGCCGTCATCGAGCGCGTGGCCCCAAACACGCGTCCGGCGTCCGGGAAACGTTCCGCCGATAGCCACGACGTGCTGACGCAGATCGGGGTCTTGTCGGCCAGGCGCAGCGCTTCGATCCGCGCCAGCGGCGCCCCTGTCTTCACACCGAGCACGCGCGCGAGTTCCCGGCTGGCCGGCTCGTCCGAGGCCACCAGCAGCTGCCCACGTGGCTCGCGGCCGCCGGCGCCGACGATTTCAGAGAACCGCGTCCGCGATCGCAGCGGATAGGACAGGCGTGGGGCCTCGACATAGGTGCCGCTGCCGCGCTCAGCGCGCACCAGGCCGCGCTCGGCCAAGGTTGCGAGCGCGCGCCGCACCGTGTGGCGGTTGACCCGATAGGTCTCCGCAATCTCGGTCTCACCGGGCAGGCGTGTTCCGGGCGCGAAACGGCCGTCGGCGATGTCGCGTTCGATGCCATCGGCGACCCGCCGCCACAGCGTCACGCCCGAGGGGACGTCCTGCATGCTCATCGTGGCTCTCCGCCCGGGGTTAACGAAAATCACGTCCATGTCATCAAACAGTCATGGCGCTCTCTTATCAAGTTGTCTATTATCATAGACAACTTGAGCCAGGCAAGAACGGGATGACGATGGACGGCAAAGCGGCGATGCCTGAGACGGCGATGCAGGACCGACGCAGGACTGCGATGCAGGTATTGGCGCATGCGTCGCATGCGGACATCTCGGCCAGGCTCGACGGCCTCGATCTGCCCGGCCATCAGGATCTGCGCACGGCCGAGAATGGCCTCGTCATGGTGCGTGGCCGCGTCGGCGGCGACGGTGCGCCGTTCAATCTCGGCGAGGCGACAGTGTCGCGCGTGGCGGTTCGTCTCGAAAGCGGCGAGGTCGGCTTCGGCTATGTGCTGGGACGTGACGGCGATAAGGCGCGTCTGATTGCGCTGTGCGATGCGATGATCCAGTCGCCTGCGCATGCGCAGGAAATTGAGACACAGGTGGTTGCGCCGCTGCAGGCGCAGCTGCGCGCATCACGCGTGCGCCAGGCGGCAGAAGCCGCCGCCACGCGCGTCGATTTCTACACGATGGTGCGAGGAGAGGGCTGATGGGGGCCGTCGTGTCCGAGTTGCAACCCGGCTTTGCCGACAAGGTTCTGGCGGCGCAATCGACCTTCCGCACCGTCATGGAGGCCACGGCGCGTCCGGGCAGCGTGCGGCAGATCGAGGGCGATGCCGGCCGGCCGTCGTCGCTGACGCCTGCTGCTGCCGCCATTGCCTTGACCTTGTTCGATCACGATACGCCGGTCTGGCTCGATGCGCGCTTGTCGCGCGCGCCGGATGTCGGGGCTTGGCTCAAGTTTCACACGGGAGCGCCGATCGTGAGCGATCCGGCGCTCGCCAGCTTCGCGCTGGTGGCAGAGCCGGCCGGGCTTCCCGATCTGCACGCGTTCGCGCTCGGCACGGCCGAATATCCCGACCGCTCGACGACGCTGATCCTGCAGGTGGCCAGTCTCTGCAGCGGACGGACGTATGAAATGCGCGGGCCCGGCATCGACGGAACGGCGTCGCTGTGCGCATCGCTCGCGCCCTCCGATCTGTTCGAGCGGCTGTCGATCAACGAGCGCCTATTTCCGCGCGGGATCGACGTCGTGCTGGTCGATGATCGCTCACTGGCCGCCATCCCGCGCACGACGCGGGTCGTATCCGCAGGAGGTTGACGCATGTATGTCGCCGTCAAGGGTGGCGAGCGCGCCATCGAGAATGCACACCGCCTGCTGGCGCATGAGCGCCGCGGCGATCGGGACGTGCCGGAGCTGTCGCTGGCGCAGATCTCCGGGCAGCTTGGGCTTGCGGTCGATCGCGTGATGAGCGAAGGCTCGTTGTACGACCGCGAGCTTGCGGCCCTTGCCATCAAGCAGGCCCGAGGCGACCTGATCGAGGCGATCTTTTTGGTACGCGCCTTCCGCGCGACCCTGCCGCGTTTCGGCGCGACCGAGCCGGTCGATACCGGCGCGATGCGGGTGCAGCGGCGGGTGTCGTCGACCTTCAAGGACATTCCCGGCGGCCAAGTGCTGGGGCCGACCTTCGACTACACGCACCGGCTGCTCGATCCGGAGCTGGCGGAGGGAAGCGAGCCCGAGCTGCCGGCCGTCGCGGACGCGTCGAACGCGCCGACACCGCGGGTGACCGACATTCTCGGCCGGGACGGGCTGATCGAGCCCTCGCCGCAAGCAGAGGCCGGCGCCCCCGTCGGCGATCTCACGCGGGATCCGCTGAGTTTCCCTGCCGGTCGTGACCTGCGGCTGCAGAATCTCGCGCGTGGCGACGAGGGCTTTCTGCTGGCGCTCGGCTACTCGACGCAACGCGGCTATGGCCGCAACCATCCGTTCGCCGGCGAGATCCGCTTCGGCGAGGTCGAGGTCGAGTTCGTCGCCGAGGAGATCGGGTTTGCTGTGCCGCTCGGCTCGATCGAACTGACCGAATGCCAGATGGTCAACCAGTTCAAGGGCTCTGCGACCGAGCCGCCATGCTTCACGCGCGGTTACGGTCTTGCCTTCGGCCAGAGCGAGCGCAAGACGATGTCGATGGCGCTGGTCGACCGCGCCTTGCGCGCGCGCGAGCTCGGCGAGGACGTGATCGCGCCGGCGCAGGACGAGGAGTTCGTGATGTCGCACTCCGACAACGTGCAGGCGACCGGCTTCGTCGAACATCTGAAGCTGCCGCACTATGTCGACTTCCAGTCCGAACTCGGCCTGTTGCGCAAGCTGCGCAAGGAGTTTGCGGAAGCCAATGCCGCTCCGGCCCTGAAGGAGGCTGCGGAATGAACGCGCCGACCTACAATTTCGCCTATCTCGACGAGCAGACCAAGCGGATGATCCGCCGCGCGATCCTGAAAGCGATCGCGATCCCCGGCTATCAGGTGCCGTTCGCCAGCCGGGAAATGCCGATGCCCTATGGCTGGGGCACCGGCGGTGTGCAGGTGACGGCGGCGATCCTCGGACCCGAGGACGTGCTGAAGGTGATCGACCAGGGTTCGGACGACACCACCAACGCGATCTCGATCCGGAAATTCTTCGGCAAGACGGCCGGCGTCGCAACGACGACTGCTACGGCGGACGCCACCGTGATCCAGA
>JBARNF010000764.1:0-6492 GCA_049802835.1 Bradyrhizobium sp. | reverse complement strand
TCGGACTGGTCTATCGGATCGCCCATGAAGGTGGCGGAGCGGTCGAGATCGACATGACCTTGACAGCGCCCGGCTGCCCGGTCGCGAGCGAGATCGTCCGCATGGTGGAGGAGGCGGTTCAAACCGTCGAGGGCGTCGTCTCGGTCAAGGTCACCCTCGTCTTCGAGCCGCCATGGGACAAGTCGCGGATGTCCGAAGAGACCGCCTTGGAGCTGGGTTTGTTGTAACGCGCGGCCGCCGCGCCGAGAGAAGCAGGAGCATCGCATGCCTACGGAGAGCACGGTCAGGCTGACCGCGAACGACGGCCACACATTCCAGGCGTTTCGCGCCGATCCAGCCGACACGCCAAAGGGAGCCGTCGTCGTGCTGCCGGATGGCACCGACGCCGCCAGCAAGCTTCGCAAGGTCGCCGATGCCTTCGCGGCCAGCGGCTATGTCGTGATCGCGCCGGAGCTGTCACCTCCCGCGACGGCAGAGGCAGCGCCCGACAGCGAGCCCACCGCAGCCGTGGAGGATCCGGCAGCGCCGCTGCTTGCCGAGATCCAGTCGACGGTCGACAGCGTCAAGGACTACGGCAAGGTCGCGGTGGTCGGCTTCGGCGGCGGCGGCGGTCTGGCCTACGACGCGGCCAACCGTGTGTCGGGGCTGGCCTGCGCCGTGAGCTACTACGCGACCGGCGTAGTCGATGCGGCCGGCGCCAAGCGCAAAGTGCCGACGCTGCTGCATTTCGGCGAGGCCGACGCGGTCGTCCCCTTCACCGAGGTGAGCATGTTCCGCGCCTATCATCCCGAGGTCAGCGCCTTCTCCTATCCCGGTGCCGCACACGATTTCGACGGCGAAGGCGAGACCTATGACGAAGCCGCAGCCGCGCTGGCCCATGAGCGAACCATGGCGTGGATCTCGCAATACGTCGTCGGCCAGCCGCCGATCACGCTGAAGAATGCCGGCGCCTACGCGCTCGCCAAGACCGACAAGAAAAAGAAGAAGAAGGCGGACGACGACATGGGACCACCGGCCGACTGATAGACCTCTGATTGGTACACCGCTGATTGATAGCCCATGGGGCGATGGAGAGCGCTGCGATGCTGCCGACCACCATCCTGATCGACGAGAGGCCACACTGCGTCGTGCGCCCCAACGACACCAAGGATCTCAATCGCTTCATCCGCAACGGCAAGCCCTATCTGCTGGCCGGGAAGCCAGACGGCAAGGTCACCCACCGCAACGCCAGCGAAGCCGAAATGATGCAATGGCAGAACGCGCTGGCGCTGCATCGCGCCTGGGGCGGCGACGACGAGAACTTCTTCGGCGTGCCGTTGTATTAGCTGAGATCCGTAGGGTGGGCAAAGGCGCCCGCGGCGGCAGTGAGTTTGCACAGCTTGATGCGCGCCGTGCCCACCATTCCGGTCTGTGCTGCAGGCACGACCGCCGGTGGGCACGCTTCGCTTTGCCCACCCTACGCACCAAGCAGTCTCCGTCATTGCGAGCGCAGCGAAGCAATCCAGGGCAACACGACGACTGTGGATTTCTTCGTCGCCTTCGGCTCCTCGCAATGACGTAGCCGCAGGCTTACGGTCGCGCCGCGCGGGCGTCGTGCGGGTTGCCGGCCTGGTTGCGCATCCAATCGGCGAGCTTGGTCATGGCGGCGTCGACGTCCTGCCGGGCCGCAACGTCACCCACCGTCTCCTCGAGCGCGCCGCGCATGCAGAGCAGCCAGGCGTCGCGCTCGGCGTTGCCGATGGAAAAGCCCATATGCCGCTGGCGCAGCCGCGGATGGCCCTTCTCCGGCGAATAGAGCTTTGGACCGCCGAGCCATTCCGAGAGATACCGCTTCAGAATGTGCTTGATCGGCCCGAGATTGGTGCCGTGCATGTCGCGGATAACCTTCGCCTCGGGCAGCGTGTCCATTCGGTGGTAGAACGACTCGACCAGACGATCGATCACCACCGCTCCGCCGATACGTTCATAGGGTGTGACAACCGGTCCTGCTTCCGACGTCCCTGTCTCTGAAGTCCCAGCATCCGCCATCCGGCCGTTCCCGTCCTTATTCGTCCAAGCTTGGCTGCAGGATGACCTCAGCCGGCGCACCGGGCCCCAGTTCGTCCACGAGCTCGAGCGCATCGACACGCGACAATCCGGCGCCGCTGTCCATCAGCACGATAGCGTCCTTCGGCATGCTGGCAAGAGCCTCGATCAGCTTGGCGACGGTCACGGCCCCTTCTCCTCACGCAGCATCTTGCGCGGCAACAGGCGCGCCGTTCTCGTCGAAATTGAGCGTCACCGGATCCTCGTCGAGCATCACGATCTCGGCGCGGCTCAGCACACCATTGGCATGGTAGCCGTAGCGGTGCGTGAGCTCGATCTCACCATAGACGATCTTCTCGAATCCGGTCAGCGCACCCGCGGCATCGAAATAGCCGCGGATGAAGGTGTTGCGGTTCGACAGCTGCTCCGGCGCGATCGCCGTCACCAGCCGCAACGGCAGCTTGACGCCCGTATACGAGACGAAGAACCGGCAATCCCGCCCTGTATCCGTCATCACGCCGCCGCTTCAAGCATGGGTTCGCACTGCAGCCGTCATGACACGGCTGCGGTCTTCAATGCCTCGATCTGGTCGCGCGCCACCTTGAACACGCCGCGACCGCCGGCGAAGGTCTGATAGGCCTTCATACCGATCGCATCGCTCAACTTGTCGAACCACTGCTGCGGCGTCAGTCCGACCGGACGCTCGCTGATTTCGGCCACGGTTCCATCATTGGCAAAGCGAACATGAAGCGTCACATTGTCCATGTCATCCCCCTCTTACAGTCCAGAGCCGAAGCCGAGGAGCTCGATCTTGACGTTCTCTGTGCCCAGGATCGTCGCCTGGCACGCGAGCCGGGATTTCGAGCCGACGCCGACGATGCTGTCGAGCTTCTCGTTCTCCAGCTTGGAGACCTTCGAGACACCCTTGCGGCCTTCCTGCAGGAAGATGTGGCACGAGCCGCACTTCGCCTGGCCCTCGCACTTGTGCTGGATCTCGACCTCGGCACCGAGCAGCGCCGCCAGAATGGTGGTGCCCTCGCCCACCTCGATCGTCTTGCCTGATGGCATTACCGTCAATGTCGCCACGTGGATTCTCCTTCTTCAGTTTGAGATCAGAACTCGTCAGTAGATCGCCGCGCCCGCTCCGACATTGACCGATGCGTCCTTCATGGTCGCGACGATGAAGGCGATCTGGTCCGTGGTCAGATGGACGTGGAACGGTAAGGCCACGACGCGATCGGCGACCTTCTCGGTCACGAGGCAGTCGCCGCGGCGATAGCCCATGTCGAAATAATGCCGCTGCAGATGCAATGGATTCGAATAGGCGATGGCTTCGACCTGCTCGACCCTGAGATCCTCGACGATCGAGTCGCGGCTCGATTTGGAGAACCGCGTACCGAGATGGACCTGATACAGGAACCAGTTCACCTCCGTCACGTCGGGGCCGACATAGGGGTCCTTGATGCCCTCGAACGACTGCACCTCGCTGTAATAGATCTGCTCGATCAGCTTGCGGCGCTCGAGGATCTCGTCGATCCGCTTCAGCTGCGCCAGCCCCAGCGCCGCCGTGACGTCGCTCATGACGGCCTGGTGCGACGCGCTGCTGCTGACCACGACCGACGCGCGCTCGTCGAGCCTGTGGGAGCGATGACGGCGTACGGCAACAGCGATGTCGACGTCGTCGGTCACGACCATGCCGCCCTCGCCGCAGGTCAGTGCAAACGGCTGCGAAAAGTCGAACACCGAGGCGGCACCGAACGTGCCGACCAGCGCGCCCTGATATTTCGAGCCGATCGCCTCGCTCGAATCCTCGATGAGCGGAAGATCGTGCGCCTTGGCAATCGCCTGCAGCTCCGACCATTTGGCCGGATGGCCGTTGGTGTTGCCGGCCAGGATCGCCTTGGTCTTGGGCGTGATCCGCGCCTCGACCTTGCCCGGCGCCAGAGTTCCGGAGTAATAATCGATATCGGCGAACACCGGCCTGGCGCCGACGATGCTGATCGCATGCGCGACCTCGCGGAACGAATAGGACGACGCGATCACCTCGTCGCCGGAACCGATCCCGAGAGCCTTGAGGACGAGCAGCAGGCCGAGTGTTCCGCTCGGGACCGCGATCGCATATTTGCGCCCCAGATAAGCGGCGAACTCCGCCTCGAACTCCTCGACGAGCGGACCGCATGACAGCCGCGGCGAGCGCAACGTCGCCTCCACTGCGGCAATCTCCGCCGTCGTGATATCGGGATCGGACAACGGGATGAAGTCGGAGCCAACCGGCGTGAGTTCGGCCTCGTCCTGCTCTTGTCGATCGGCGTCATGCACGAGAACGGGCTTGTTCATGATCAGCTCCGCTTGGCCAGGATCAGGCCGGTCGCGCGCGCCGGATCGTCGGTCACCAGCGCGCAATGATCGCTGGCATCGAGCAGATGCAGGTCGAACGCCGGATAGCTGCGGAACGGCTGCTCTGTCACATCGGAGGCATCGCAACGCGTCAGAACCAATTTGGGAAACCGACGGCGCAATTCGCCGAATGCAGCGTTGCCGGCTTCGGGTCCCGCGAGGACCTGCTCGATCTCATTCAGTTCCTGCTCGGCAAGTGCCATGTCGCCCGTCCTCTTTGCTTTTACTGCCAGAATATCCGCTCAGGATCGGCGTTCAGCTCGTCGACCGCCGCGGTCAACCGCTTGTGCACGCTGTGCAGCTCCCACATCCCCTGGGCGTGATCTCTCCAGAATAGTTTCCACATCGCATTCGCCGGATCGTGACGCAGCAATGCGACATCGATCACTCCGCCGTCCTTGTCGATGTTGCGTGAGCAGCACGGGCTCTGGACGTAATAGCCCTCATCGGCCGGCGAGACCGTCGGCTCGACATAGCGGTAGCGCTTGCGCGACTTCAGCGCGCGCTCGATCCGCTTGCGATCCAGCTCGTTGGGATGCGCAGGCAGGACGATGCGGGGCTTGAGCGCGGTTGCGGCCATGGCTGATCATCGCTCCTCAACCGGGACGATCTCCTCTTCGAGACAGCCCACCACGAGCTTCTCGCCGAACTCGACGAGATAGATCGGCATGTTCGCTTCCGTATGGGTGCCGACCTGCACGATCTCGCCCATGTCGCCGATGCCGACGAGCTTCGCCGCGGTGGGCGCGTTCGGGAACGAGCCGTCATTGACCAGATCGATCAGCGCCTTCACGCGCTGACCCCATTGATATTTCGGCAGGCGTGGCTCGATCATGACCTGGATGCTCCCGGCAGCGGCAATTCGTCTTCGAATTCACCGCGCGGAATCGCGGGTTCGAGCTCCTTGCGTTTCATTCCGACGCGGTTTCCGCTTTCGAGAAACTCGACGCCATAGATGTAGAACTGCTGCAGGAAGGTCCCTATCGACACGACGTAGCCGATCTCGCCCTTCTTCGCCAAGATCTCGCCGATCTCCTTGCCCGCATAGGTGCCGTCATTGCGGATCGTGCGCTTCGCCTTGACCTTTTCACCGAAGGTGAAGAACGGCGGCGCAGACAGCTCCACCACCTCGCTGTCTCGAACGATGTTGCTCATGCCGGCTTCTCCATCGCGGCGCCAGAACGGTTCTCGAGCCTGTTGCGCGCCATCTCCTGCACCAGGGGATCCTCGTCCTGCGCCAACTCAGCGAGCTCGCTGAACGCGATGCGGCTTGCAACTTCATGGCGCACCCGCCAGTCGGAATCCTTGCGCATTGCCGTCAGGAGATCCGGCGCCAGACGCTCGGCGATCTCCAGCCGCACCCGCGCATCGGGGTCGCTGATCATGCCGAGCAGCCAGTCGGCCGGGATGCGCCGCGCGACGACGCGGCGTACCTCCGCCTCCGGATCGCCCATCATGCGACCGAGCACGGACGCGACGATGCGGCGCGCGACGACGAGACGGACATAGTAGTCGTCGTCAAACATCATCGGCATCAGATCTTCCGGATCGAGCACGGTGGCGATGCGGATGCGGACCTCGCGATGCGGATCATGGCGCAGCCGCAACACCAGACGCTTCGGCAGCCGCCTTGCCGCGTTCCAGCGCACGGTCTCCTCGGGATCATCGAGCAGCGGCGGCAGATAGAACGGACTGGCGTGCTTGGCCGCGATCGCGCGCACCTCGAAATGCGGATGCTTCACGTAGTCGTTGGCGAGCACCGGGTTCCAATTGAAGAACCGATCGATACGCCGGGCGTAGCGGTCGTGCATGCAGGCATGCCGGAGGCGGCAGCCGCCGGAGGCGCTGAGCGCCTCATGCGCACAACCCGCACAGCTGATCTCGTTACCCTGCCAGTCGATGGCTTCGTCGATGTCGTCATTCATCGTCGAGCTCCACGCGATCGACGACCTCGAGCAGAACCCGCGCGCCGATCTTGTCGGTCGGATCGAGCTCGAGCAGCTTCTGAACTGCGAGCCGCCCCTCGACGAGGTTGCCGAGCCGCATCTGCAAGTAGGCGTAGCCTTTCAG
>JBARNF010000763.1:0-2815 GCA_049802835.1 Bradyrhizobium sp. | reverse complement strand
CCACGGCGTCGATACCCGACAGGACCGCAGCCATCGCACCGAGCTCGCGCCTGATACGATCGACGAAATAGGCGATCGCCTGCTCGGCCTCCGGTGTTCCCGCCGCCTCCAATTCGCGCATGTCCTGCGACAGCCCCGAGAGTCCCTTGAGACCGGAGCGCGTATACAGGAGATCGGTAACCTCCTGCGGGGTCATTCCCTTTTCCTGCAGCAGATAGAGAACGACGCCGGGATCCAGCTGTCCGCAGCGCGTGCCCATCGGCAGGCCATCCAGTGCGGTGAATCCCATCGACGAGCCGATGCTCTGACCGTTGCGGATCGCACACATCGAGGCGCCATTGCCGAGATGCATCACGACGACCCGTCCCTGCTCATAGAGCGGCGCGGTCTCCTTCATGTGCGCGACGACGTATTCGTAGGACAGGCCATGAAAGCCGTAGCGACGAACGCCTTCGTCGTAGAACTCACGCGGCAAGGCATAGGTGTCGTTCACCCAGGGGTGCGAGCGATGGAACGCAGTGTCGAAACATGCGGCCTGGAGCGCATCGGGGAAAGCACGATGGGCGGCGCGAACGCCAGAGAGATTGTGAGGCTGGTGCAGCGGCGCGAGAGGAGTGAGTCTGTCCAGCTTTTCCAAGCTGACCTGATCGAGCACAACCGGCTGCGTAAATTCGATGCCACCATGGACGATCCTGTGGCCGACGGCTTCGACAGCCGTTCTGCCGATGACCCGTTCCAGAACTGCGAGCACGACACCGAGAGCAGCTTGATGATCAGCAGCCCGCGCCGGATCGAGTCGCTCATCGGCAACCTTGGCGCCGTTCCGCTCCGCTTCGAGATGGGGGGCTATGGTACCAAGTCCCTCGATTTGGCCTCGCATACATTCGGCGAGCTCCGTCTCGCCTTCGAACAGCGCAAATTTGATCGAGGACGAGCCGGCGTTGAGAGTGAGAATGTGTCGCACTGTCATGTCGCCTCGTGAGAATGACATAGCCTTCCGACCTCCAGTGGCGACGCCGTGCGTCTGGTCTCATCAGAACACGTCATTCCGTCGTGCTGCCCATTTGCCGGCTTTGCGATCGACGGTCCCGTCGACCCCGCGAACTGCAGAAAATACGACCCATTTTCATGACGGACCAAAGACGGACGAAACGTTAGCCTTTGTCGAGTGGACAACCGCTCTACGACTGAAAAGATGCACAAGGGCGCAGATAACGCGATCCACCTATGTCGACAGGATTCTCTTGCAGATCCTGCGCCGAGCGCGCCGTCTGTTAGGATACTATCAAAGCGAGTCGGACTGCGGGAGGACATTAGTGGTGAACCTGCCTCGACATCTCCTGCCGACCACCGTGGTCGGAAGCTATCCGCAGCCGGACTGGCTGGTCGACCGCGCCATGCTCGCCAAATCGGTTCCGCGCATCCGCCTGCAGGGCATGTGGCGCATCCAGCGGCCGCTGCTCGACGATGCTCAGGACGACGCCACCGTCATCGCGATCCACGCCATGGAACATGCCGGCATCGATATCGTGTCGGACGGCGAAATCCGCCGCGAGAGCTACTCCAACCGCTTTGCCACTGCGCTCGACGGCATCGATGCAGATAATCCCGCCATCATCACTTCGCCCTCCGGCATCAAGACGCCGGTGCCGCGGATCGTCGGCCCGATCCGGCGACTTCATTCGATCGAACGCCGCGACATGGAATTTCTCCGCCGCAACACCCATCGTGCCGCCAAGATCACCTTGCCCGGCCCCTTCACCCTGAGCCAGCAGGCGCAGGACGACTTCTACGGCGACGACGAGGCGCTTGCGATGGCCTTTGCCGAGGTCGTGAATGCCGAGATGCGCGACCTGCAGCAGGCCGGCGCCGACGTGATCCAGCTCGACGAGCCCTGGGTCCGCAACAATCCGCGAGCGGCACGGCGCTATGCCGTCAAGGCCATCAACCGGGCGCTCGATCAGATCACGGTCCCCACCATCGTTCACGTCTGCTTCGGATATGCGGCCATCGTCCCCAGTTCGAGCAAGCCAACCGGGTATCCATTCCTGACCGAGCTTGCCGAGTGCCACGCGGACCAGATCGCCATCGAGGCGGCGCAGCCACGGCTCGACCTCGGCGTCCTGAAAGATCTCTCGGCCAAGACCATTGTGCTCGGCGTGCTCGATCTCGGCGACCCCGAGGTCGAGCCGGTCGCCGTCATCGCCGAACGCATCCGCAACGGCCTCAAGGTGGTGTCGCCGGATCGGCTCGTCATCGCCCCGGACTGCGGCATGAAGTACCTGCCGCGTGCGACCGCGTTCGGCAAGCTGAAGGCGATGTGCGCGGCCGCGGCGCACGTGCGCGAGGAGCTCGCCTGACAGGCCGGCGCGGCAGACAACCGCGAGGTCGGCAAAGGCGGCAGATGCGGCGGATTTCCGGCAGCATCTTGCACGATGGCGCCACCCAAACTCCCCATTCCCGGCATAAGGCAACCGGTGAACGCCGAGGGCCGGCTGGGCCGATCCCATCGGAGAGGAGGATCGGATGGCCGTCTGCGTTACGCCGAAGAACGTCACCTTCGCCGTCACCGCGCTGCTCGGCTGCGGGGCGCTGGGCGAAATCGCGAGAGCCGATTCGATCGACGTCATGAGCGACCTGCTGCGTGATGCGCGAAGCTCGTTTGCGCGGATGGTGCCGCTGGAACTGGTGCCCACCATGCCGGCGCTCCAGCCTCCCGCCATCCAGCACCCCGCCCCGCCTCCGCAACCTGCTCCTCCCGCGCAGCTCAGCGCCAAGCCGCAAGCCACCGAGCGGATGGCAAAGCCCCGCGCAC
>JBARNF010000762.1:0-2403 GCA_049802835.1 Bradyrhizobium sp. | reverse complement strand
CGATTCGATCGGGTGGCCGTCGAGGGCGACTGTCACCGTCTGCTCTGGATGCGTGTTGAAGACTGCGCCGCGCACCGCAATCGTCAGCCGAACGACGCCGGTGGGCCGGGGCAGCGGCCCAATCTTCAACGAAGGACGATCGGTGCTACTCCATACTCCCCATTCCTCCTGGGAGCTCCAGCCGACCATCTCGACGCCATCAAGATGAAACTCCCCTCCGAAGTTGATCCAGTCCCCCCATTCATGAGCAACCGCCCGACGGACGAGTGGGCCATCGGGACCGGCATTCTGTCCGTTCGCCACTCCTTGAAAGTGCCGCTTGAACCTCGTCTCGAAAACCTCGCGGGCGCGGTCATAGAAGACCCGGTCGAGCTCGGTGTAGGTGTCCAACAAGCCTTCGATTTCAGGAGTAACCGCCTCTCGCTCGAGCGCCTCGTGAAAGCTGCTGGTTGCAAGCGACTCGAAACTCCGCACTTTCTCGGCGGGAAGGATGAGCGGGCTTTGGAGTTCACCGCCGATCGCCTGCATCGAGTCATCGAATCTTTCGAGGATGCCGAAGGCCGCCATCCTGTCCAATGCCCGCAAGGCGTCCTCGACGATCGTTTCCGGCGCTGCGGCCAGCGCGTGATTTCGGCCTCGTATCGGATAAGGCAGATAGGCCTGCACGAGAGCGTTGTCGATCGTCACCCGGAGCGATGGATTTGGCAGCATCAAAAAGCCCCTGAGGCCCACCGACTGAGTAATCCACGAATGATGCGGCTCATACCTGGGAAGGGTATCCTTCCTGTAGGATCGCCAAAAGTGATACAGCGAGAGGATTCTCTTTCGCGGCTCTCGTATCAACGTCACCGCTTTCACCGGCTTCGGAATGTAGTCGAGGTCGGTGATGTTGAAATGCCCGGAAAAAAAACGAAACCTCATCAGGTCGGCATGATTGAACAGATCGAGCCGGGAGTGGCGCCACGGGAAAATTTCCCAGCTCGCGAATTTCTTGGACAGCGCACTGGTTAGGCTGGATCCGCCCGTCTTCGGAACATGCAGAAAGAACACTCGATCCATATAGATGGCCCCTGCGCCTGTCGGGCGGCGTCCTACGCCGAAGGCGCGGATGTCCTCATTCGATTTGGCCGCCCTCCCGCATTTCTCCGCAGCGTCGCCCTGAACTGCGTTCCGTCCTCGATGATGTCATACAGCGCCTCGACCGGCTGGTCACGAAGACGACGATCGGCGCGCGGACTAATTAGCCTGCCGCCGCCGGCGAGACGTGCGGCATTTCGCCATCCCCGGGGCTGATCGGCGGATGACGTGGCGCCAATCGGCCCTGCGGCAGTCATGCCGGCTGCAAGACGGGCGTGGAGAGGTCTTGGGCTATCACCTGAGCCGGGAGAGGACGGTGTCGGGCAAGGCGAATCGTGCCCACGGTTCTTTCGAACGCGTGGTCGCGGCGCCTGCCGCGCCTTCGCCACCCTACGGCGGCAAGGCTAAATTTCCTCCGGCACCATCAGGATGGCGCCGCACGGGCATTCCGCCGCACACATGCCGCAGCCCTTGCAGTAATCGTAGTTGAACTTGAAGCGGTGGCCGGGGCCGAGCTTGATCACGGCGTTGTCGGGGCACACGCCGTAGCAGTTGTCGCATTCGAAGCAGTTGCCGCAGGAGAGGCAGCGCCGCGCCTCGTAGAGCGCGTTGGTCTGGTCCAGACTCTTCTGCACCTCCTCGAAGGACGAGGTGCGGCGCGCGCGGTCGAGCGTCGGGCGCACGGTCTGCGGCGCGTCGGAATAGTACCAGGCGTTGAGCTTGTCGAAGCTCGCGAGCTCGTGCTTCTCCGCCGGGACGTAGGCCTGCCCGCGCAGCCAGGCGTCGATGTGGCGCGCCGCCTTCTTGCCGTGGCCGACCGCGACCGTGACGGTGCGCTCGGACGGCACCATGTCGCCGCCGGCGAACACGCCGGGAAAGCCGGTCATCATGTTGGGCGCGACCTGCACGACGCCGTCGTTCACCACCAGGCCGGGCACGCCGTCGAGCAGCGAGAGGTCGACGTCCTGGCCGAGCGCGAGCACCAGCGAGTCGGCCGCGAGCGTCTCCACCTCGCCGGTCGGCTGCGGGAAACCTTTTTGGTCGAGCACCATCTTCTCGACCGTCAGCACACCCTCGTCCATCCGCGTGATGGTGGAGAGCCACTTGATCATCACGCCCTCCTCCAGCGCCTCCACCACCTCGGAATCGTGGGCGGGCATGCGGTTGCGGGTGCGGCGGTAGACGATGATGGACTCGGTGGCGCCCAGGCGCTTGGCCGTGCGGGCGACGTCGAGCGCCGTATTGCCGCCGCCGTAGACGACCACGCGGCGGCCGAGCATCGGCTTGTCGTCGTCCTCCATGCCGCGCAGGACGAAGACGGCGTCG
>JBARNF010000761.1:0-1564 GCA_049802835.1 Bradyrhizobium sp. | reverse complement strand
CCACGCAATGCGCGGCGTTAACCTTATGTTAACGCGGCGCCTTCGATTTGCCCTTAATCTTCAATCGGTTCGCCCTAGTCCGGCCGGACGCGCGCCCGCATCCTCCGCGATGCTCCGGGCCAATCCGATTCGCGACAGCAAAGCGAAAGAGCAGCCATGTCCCCCGATCCGACCCATGTCGTCGGTTTCACCCATCCGGGCCGCGTCGCGCGGTTTCAGCGCCGGCGCGCCGCCATGCTGGCCGAGCTGGTGACGAGCGCGGCCCTCGTGCTGTGCATCATCGTGGCGGTCGTCGCCCTCTCCATGGGGGTGGCGCAGGCGCGCGCGGCCGATACCATCACCGAGGCGAGCGGCCTGCCGGTGGCGGCGCTGTTCTCCGCCGTGCTGGTCGGCATGGGCGGCCTCACCGCCCTCATCAGCGCCGGCGGCGACGAGCCGAGAGAGTAAGACCGGTCGTCGCAAACGCCGTCGCAAACTCCGACCCGCCATGCGCGGGCTTGACCCGCGCATCTCGCTTGGGGACGCACGAGACAACCGGGCGTGATCCCTGTCGCTTCAGCCGCCGATGCGCTAGACTGTCGCGATGATCGACCGCAACAAGATCAATCAGATTGCGAAGGAGGTCGCCGCGGCGCACCTCTCGAGCGAGAACATTGTCGACGCGATCAGCGAGCCGACCACGGATTCCGAAGGTCGCGACGCGTTGCGCATCACCATCGTCATCAAGCCCGGCGTCGTGCAACGATTCGCGGGGGACGCCGTCCTGGACACCCTCGTGCAAATTCAGGATCGCCTCCGCGAAGCCGGCGAAGAGCGTTTTCCGATTATCGAGTACGCGACCGAAGACGAGCTCCAGGAAAGTGGCGATCCTTAATCCTGAACATTTGTTCGAGCAGGCGGAGAAATTGGTCGCGCCGCCATCTGCCGGTCCTCCGCGGCAGGTCGATATCAGGCGCGCTATTTCATCGGCCTATTACGGAATATTCCATGCCATTTTGACTGCCGCCGCCGATCAATTCGTCGGGGTGACGAAGCGATCGACGAGCCAATATGCGCTGGTTTATCGCAGCGTCGACCACAGCGGTTTGCGCGCGTTGTGCGAGGAGGTGAAAAAGCCGACTCTGAAGCCCAAATACGTGCCGCATGCGCCTGCAAACGGCTTTGGCCCAAACATCGTGGCCTTTGCGTCCGCTTTTCTTGAATTGCAGGAAAAGAGGCATGCCGCCGACTACGATCCTTCGATCCGGATGCGGAGTTTGGATGCGATTTTGGCGATCAGGACGGCGCGGGCTGCGCTACAGCGTTTCAACAAGGCCAATGCCAAGCGCCGCAAGGCATTCTTAAGTCTTCTCCTTTTTCCGCCGCGTTGAGGCGGACAGTCGACCGAACATGCCGGCGCCTACCCCACCCGCATCAGTCCCGCCATCGCCTTCACGCCGTCGCTGCCCGGAAAGACGCGCGCGGCGAGCGCCGTGCGATCCAGGCGCAGATGGTCCGCCAGCAATCCCTTGAGCACCGCGCGCAAATCGGTGGTCGGCGCGAGATCGCGGCCATCGAGCAAATT
>JBARNF010000760.1:0-3372 GCA_049802835.1 Bradyrhizobium sp. | reverse complement strand
GTGATGACCTGCGGACCGGACTGAGCGCGGTCGACCAACTCAGACAGCCGCGCCTTGGCGGCGGTAAGCGTCCACTCGCCCTTCTCGGGAGGTGCATCGGTCGGGGACTTGGGTGCTTCCATCAGCGTCCCTTATGACGAGGGTGACCAGCCTGACTGTATGAGCGCAGATGCGTCCCAGCAAGCCAACGCCGGCTATTTCGGTGCCTGCAGCACTACCCCGTAGCGGCTGTAGATGCGCGCGACGGTGCCGTCGGCGCGCAAGCGTGCCAGCGCCGCCTCGACCGCCTCGCGCAGCGCCTCGTCGGGGCGGACCATGCCGATGGCAACGTTCCAGTTGAGGCCAGCCTCGCCGTCGTCGGGCGCGATGATGCGGACCGCCTTGTCCGGATGCGTCTGGTTGTAAAAGGCGGCGTTGGCGGGCGTCACCGCCGCGGCATCGATCTCGCGATTGGCCAGCGCGTCGAGGCTGTCGATCTCGAAGCCGAAGGTCGATGTCGGCACATGACGCTGGCTGATCAGCATCGCCGCGACCGAGCCGACCTGCACGCCGACCTTGGTCGTCCGGTCGAGGCCGGCGAAGGAGGTGAGCTTGCTCGCCGCCGGCACCGCCAGCGCCACCCCCGAGTGATAATACGGCCTGGTCGTCTTCAGCCGGGTTTCCCCCTGTGCCTCCGGATCGGCAATGACGTCCATGACGACGTCGCATCCGGCGGCGCGGAGCTGGTACATGGTGATGATCCAGTCGAGCCGCAGCGAGACGCCGAGCTCGCGCGCCAGCGCCTGGCCCATCTCGACCTGGAAGCCGGGCGGGTTGCCGGCCTTGCTGGCGAACGGCAGCGAATTGGGATGGGCGCAGAGCCCGAGTTCGCCGAGCGAGCGGATGGCGTCGAGCGAGCGCGCCTCGACCGGGCCGACCAGGCCAAGAATGGTGGCGAGCATCGCAAGCAATCGTGTCATGTCGTGCTCCCTGTCAGGATGACTCTCACTCTGGCATGGGCCTCGGAGAGGCCGGCAGCGCGCGGCGTCATCGCATCGGTCCCTTAGTCGGGCTTCAAGGCGCGAATGTAGGCGATGATCGCGTCGATCTGCGCGTCGGTGAAGGCCTCGCCGAACGCCGGCATCGCGCCGGGTTTGCCGACCTTGATCCGGTTGCGGATGAAGTCGTCGCTGCGTTGCGTATCCATCAGCTGCGGGCCCTTGCCGGCGACACGGCCGGCGTCGGAATGGCACCAGCCGCAGGTCGAAGCGAACAATTGCTGGACGTCGAGCGGCTCGGCTTGCTGCGCGGGCGCGGCGGACTGCGCCCAGGCCGGTGCGGCTGATATCAGCACGGCTGCGATTGTCGTCAACGCGAGTTTCGCGGGACTGCGTTTCGTCCTGGTCATCTTCATACAGATCGGCTTCGTCAAGACAAGTCTCGTCCAGTCAGGTTTCATCGCGTCCAGTTTCATCAAGCAAGTCCGGTCTCGTAACGCCCCATCATGCAGGCGAAAGGCACGGGGACCGGTGTGGCCGGCCCCCGTGATATCAAACGCCTATTTCAGGCTGTAGACGATGAGCGCGCCGTCATCCCTGGGCATGCTCTTGTAGACGCCGCCGAAGGTGGGGGCATAGTCGTCGGCCGCCATGCCGCCGAAGCCGGCGGTGATGGCGATGTACTGCTTGCCGTTGACCGCGTAGCTGATGATGCCGCCCTGATGGCCGGTGCCGTCGGAGTGGTTCCACAGCTCGGTGCCGTTCTCGGCGTCATAGGCGTGCACGGTGCCGCGCGAATCCGGCACGAACACGAGATTGCCGCCGGTCGAGAGCACGCTGGCGAGCGGCGGCTCGGGGAAGCGAACCTCCCATTTCTTGGCCCCGGTGACGGGGTCGCGGGCGTCGAGATGGCCGTAGATCTCGCCGCCCGGCGGCTTCGCGATCGTGAAGTTGGCGCCGATGTTGAGCTGCGCCTGCGGTGCCACCACCGGCGTCGTCTTGACGATGTCGAGCGTCATGCACCATTCCTGGCCGAGCTTGTAGTACAGGCCCGTCTTCGGATTGTAGGAACCGGAGTTCCAGCTGACACCGCCGGAGATGTGCGGGCAGAGCGGCTCGGCGACCTTTCCGGCCGTGAAGTCGCGACGCCCGATCAGCTCGCCGGTCTTGGGATCGATGTTCTTGACGAAGTTGCTGTTCTCGGTGATGCGCCAGACGTTCTGCACCTTGGCTTCGCGGTCATAGACGAAGATGTAGCCGCTCTTGTTGGGATGCACCGTCAGCTTCTTGCCGTCGCGATCGAGCATCAGGAATTCGCCGACCGCGCTGTCGAAGTCCCAGGCGTCGTGCGGCAGCTCCTGATGATAGAATTTCAGCTTGCCGCTGTCGACATCGAGGCCGATCACCGACGACGTATAGAGATTGTCGCCGGGGCGGGCGCCTTGCGTCTTCCAGTCGCCGCCCGACCAGTCGTACAGCGGCGCCGGGTTGGCGGTGCCCCACCAGATCGTGCTGGTTTCGGTGTCATAGGTGCCGGGCATCCAACCGCCGCCACCGCCGGTGCGCCAGGAATCATTGCCCCATGTCTTCTGCGCCTCCTCGGTGCCCGCGACTGTCAGGAACTCCCATTTCTTCGCGCCTGACGCGGCGTTGACGCCGAAGATCGGACCGCGGCCGGGCCATTCGCCGCCCTGCGCGCCGATCACGACATTGCCGTTGGCGTAGAGCGGCGCGCCGGTGAAGCCGACCGTCAGCTTCTGGCTGTCGAGGAGCTTGGTTTCCCAGGCCAGCTTGCCGGTCTTCATGTCGAGCGCGATCAGCCGCCCGTCCATGGTGCCGACAAACACCTTGCCCTCGCCGATCGCGACACCGCGATTGTAGGGCGAGTGGGTCTGGCGCGCGACCAGCGCCTCGTCCAGCTCCGGGAAGTACGACCAGATCACCTCGCCGGTGGCGCCGTTCAGCGCAAACACGCGGCTGTAGGAGCCGCTGTAATAGAGCACGCCGTCGGCGGCCAGCGGCATCGACTGCAGCCCGCGGGTGGATCGTCCGGGAATGTGGATCCAGGCGACGCCGAGATTGGCGACATTGCTGGCGTTGATCTGGGCGAGCGGGCTGTAGTGATAGGACTTGTAGGAGCCGTGGTAGGTCAGCCAGTCGTTCTGGCCGCCGGCTTCGATGCGCGCCGTATCCACCGTTTGCGCCAGCGCCGCGGACGCTACGAGCGTCGTGGCGATGGCGAGCGCGATCGGCGCAGCCAGCCGTTTCGGTTGCTTCATCATGGGCACTTCCTCCGCTACGTTTTTGATTTTTGGCAACCGCGTTGTCGCAGTCCCCTTCGCCGGATCGCCTGCCGGCACGCACGCTCCACGCGTGATGCGCCGTGTTCCGACAG
>JBARNF010000759.1:0-8543 GCA_049802835.1 Bradyrhizobium sp. | reverse complement strand
CGCCAGGAACCCGGCCGGTATGCCGCCATGGTAGCGGTCGATCCACGGTCCGAGCTGCGCATAGATTCCCTGCGCCCTGGCTACGTCGCCGTCGAACTGTGGGTCCGCCACCCAGGCATCGTATCAGCGGATGTCCCGGATCGCCATGCCCTCGAGATGCACCCAGACCAGCGCCTGCGGGGCGATGTCGGTGGGCATGACCTCGAGCAAGCAGTCGAGCTGGCGAGAGGTCGATATGTGCGTCTTGAAGATCTGCCGCGGTGGGATGCTGGCCAGGATCGGGCGGGACACGGACCGCATCACTGCACGTGCCGCGTGGCGCAATCTATTGCGGGTGTTCACGGCAGTATCCCCGGAGTGGTAGTTGAGCGGGTATCCGTAGAGCGCGAGGTGCAAATCATCGATCGCAGTATCCGGGACAGTATCCGGGACAAGTCCGAACATTCCCATGTCCGGCCCCGGCTCTATGAGACCGTCGTTGACACGCATGCCCTCGCGGCGTGCCAGTAGGTCAGACAGCGGAAGCTGATGCAACGGGCACGTTCCAATGACCAGCGTCACGGTCGTTGTGTGCGTCCAGGCGTCCCATGCCCGCTTCCGACTGGTGTCGCCAGAGATATTGGTGCGTGCGTACCAGTTGGTCAGCACGTATGTCTGATCGCCAGGTGTTTGTCCTCCGATCTGGGAGTTGGTCAGAAAGCCGTTGCCGACGTTCCTGACGGTGAATATGTCCAGACCGGATTTCAACTCCCTCGGAGCGAAGCAATCGTAGACGTTGAGCGGGATGTACTCTCGGTACCCGTGGAGAATTGGCATCCCTCGAGTCTACAGCGACGCCAGCAGCACGTCAGCGGCATCGTTGACCCGGGCCATCTTATCGGCCGATCCACCGCGGTCCGGGTGATGCTTCATCGCGAGCGTCCGCTTCCGCTCTCTCACCATGGCCGTGTTCAGCGGCTCGGCCGGCGCGAACCCCATCACCTTGCGCGCCATGCGCAGTTTGGCGGCACGGCGCACGATCTCCGGGTCAACCTGAGGTTGGCGAGCTCGGGCTTGCGCTTGCCGAACAGCCTCCCGCCAGTTTGGGGTAGCCGGTCCGGACTGCGCTCGGCGATGCGCGCTCGACTCCGACTCGCCATGGACAACGTCCGGGCGGTAGTTGCTGCCGATGCCACCGGCCCACTGCTCGAAGACATCCTGAGCAGCTCCGATGGTGGCGTCGCGGTTGATAGGCTTCCCCTGCAGGAAGTCGACCGCAGCGCTGAGCAGTACCTCCGATGGCGGGCGAGCTCGGGTCGTCTCGGCCAGGGCGATGCGATGAGGACCGCACAGCGCTGGATCGCCATCACCGGAGAACGTGCAGCGGCGCCGGCCCTCGCGGTACGTGCACTGCTTTGACGACCGGGGCACGGTCTACTTGGGGAAGCGCGCGTCGACCGACGCGTCCACGGCCGCATTGTTGCTGGCGATGCTGGCCTGGAGCGCTGCCCCGGCGGCGGTGATGTCGGCGACGGTGGTTGGCTTGTCGATGCCGCTCTTGACCGCATCGCTGATGGCGATGATGCCGTTGAGCAGCGCTTCGATGCCGTTGAGCAGCGCTTCGATGCCGCTGACATCTGGCGTCGAAACGCCGATCTGCGCAAGGAACGCGCGTGCAGCATCGCCGATGGTCTCCACCCCCTGAATCGCGGCACCCACCACGTTGAAGATCGCCTTGATCTCGTCGGTACGCGTTGACATGGTCACTGACCTCCCTTTCGGAGCTTGTCGATGTCGTCGATGATCTGCTGCGCGGCGACGATCGCCGCTGTGAGGCTGGGGTCGTCGTTCTGCGTGCTTGCCACCGCCAGCGTGCGGTAGGCGAGCATGATGCCATCGGCGATCTTCTGTTGGGTCACGCGGTACTCGGTGATGGCCTTGATTGCGCTGTCGCGGTCGACAGCCTGTCTGACGAGGATGTCCTGGTGCGCGCGGTCCCACTTGCTGAAGCCGTCGCTGGCGGCGGTCACGGCAACGACCGAGGCGTGGAGCGTGTCCTGGCGCTGCGACTGGTTGCATGCCGCCATCGTCCCGTTGACGAACAACGCCAGGCAGATCGCAGAGATCAGGAAATACGAGATCGATGATGAACGGTGACGCATGTAATCAGGGCTCCTTGAACGAACTGGTTCTCGATGGGTTCTCGATGGGTTCTCGATGGGAGGTATTTCGATGGTGGGAATGACGGCCGTGGGCGAACTCAGCGAGTTCGTCCGGCGATAGGTCTAGGCCGCCGCCTTGATCGGCGTGACAGGGGACGGCGCGACCGGAGGAACGGGCGGTGTCGGCTCCGGAGTCGGCGTGGAGGGCGGTGCACCGTTGGTCGGAGGCGGAGCCTGCTTGCCAGCGGCAAACGCGGAACCGGCCATGACGGAGTTGATCAGGGATTCAACCGCGCGCCACTTGGCATCGGTCGACGCTGTCGACTCCGCCGTCGGTCCGGATGTGGTCATCGCCACGGCGCCGGTGACGGTCTTCGCGGCCGCGTAGGCCACGAAAATCCACTTCGTGTACGCGAGCCACTGGTCCACGGGGACAGCCCCGATACCGCACAGGACGGAGGCGGCGGCGATCAGCGCCACCGCGACCAGTCCGCGCTCCGACTGCCAGAGATCCTTGATTGCACCCATGGGCGCAGTCTGACTCATGGATCATCAGGGATTCAAGAGATCATCCCTGGTACCCAGAGAGATCCCGGGCTACTTCCGCTTCTTGGACTTCCTGGACTTGGCCTTCGCGTCAGGCTTGCCCCCCTTGTCAGCGGGCTTGTCCCGGCCATACGAACTCTGTACGCGATGCATGTACACCTGCCACGCGCTGGCGAACTTGCTGGCGTCCAGGAGTCCCCGGTCCCATCGGACGCCGTCCAGAAGCCCCTTGACGTAGTCGTGGGTTGCCGGGTGCTTTACAGCTGTCGCGAGCATGTCCTCCACGACCGCGAACGGCGGCGGCCGCATCGGCTTGCTCGCCGGCATCTCGACTTGGTCACCCTTCGCGGCCTTGGTCTCCTGGGCGGCCCCACCGGGGACTTCGGGTGCCGTCGATCCGACGCTGGATGAAGCCTTTGCTAGGTTGCCAGCCTTCGGTGCGGGCTTGGCGGCCTGCCTCTCCTTCTCCTTGGTCTCCTTGGCGAGCGCGCGTGCAGCGCCCGCGTCACCTTTCTTGCGTGCCTCCACGGCCTCACCTGCTGCCTTGGATTGGAGCTCGTGGTCACGCTGGGACGCGAGATCCTTGAACTGCTCATCGGTCACCTCGCCCTTCCTCCACTGCTGGATCAGCTTGGGGGTGGCGTGTTCTCGAGCCGTGAGTATCTTCGATACCCAGCTCGCGCTGCGTCCGATGATCTGCCCGATCTTGTCGAGCGTGTACATCTTGCCGGTATCGGGATCACGCGTATCCTTTAGTTCGGCTGCGTTCTCGCTCAGGTCGAATGACCCAAGCCCCTGCCTGGTTCGGACGGTCTCGAGCGCAGATACCAAGTACATCCTGGCGGTCGCCTCGGTCCACTCGACCGGCTCTGGCTCCAGGTCGATGACGGGGATCAGTGCATCGGTCTGCAGGCCGGCGACATGTGCAGCCATGTGCCGACGCTGCCCGTCGATGACGAGCTCGACGACGACGCCGTTTGCGCCAGCGATGCGGACCACCTCCAATGGGTCCTTGATGCCGGCATAGACCGGAGAGCCCGACTCGCCGGAGACGGTGCGTTGACGAATGCTCTGCGCGAGGTCACCGATCGAGGTGTCATCCAGTCCCAGGTGCCTGCGGGGATTCTTCCAGAACTTGTACTCGAGGACGAGACTCCCGAGTTCGACCATCCGGACGTTCGATGGGACCTCGGTCGGAGCTTCGTTCGCATCGGCATCGACAACGGTTTCGCCTCCGCCTTCAGCATCGCCATCATCCGGCCCCTCGATGATGGGGCGGCGTGCAATCGCCCTCGCCTGTGCGCGTTCTCCCGGACCTTTATTGGCGGCGTCGGCGTCGGCCGGCCCCGGCTCGCTATCGGAATCCGGCGGAGTCCGATCCCCGATCTCGAGATCGGTGCCGTCCTGGTCGTCGTCGAGTTCATCCTCCAGATCATCCTCCAGTTCATCCACCGGAGCGGCCTCCGGAGCATCGTCCTCGAACGTCACCTGTCCGTCGTCCTCGTCGAGCTCGTCAACTTCGGGATCCGGATCGTCGTACTTGGCCATCATCGCTAGAACTCCTGGTCATGGGGTCACGAAAAGTGGCGGGGCCGGATAGGGGATCCGGTCTTCGCGTCAGGCAGCGGGGTGGACACCGCCAGCGCTGGCTACCGCCGTAGCCGCCTCACCGTCGGTTACCCCGACGTGGGGCGCAGAAAATATCTTGGGTACCATCTCGTTGGGCGTATCGTCTCATGACATGCTTGCCAGTGGCAAGATGTGAGCCGGTCAAGGTGTGGCGATGGCGGCTCCGCAGGGCGCCGGATGTCACCAGGATGCGCGGCACGCCGCAGGAACGGTCGTGGGCATCGGGTTACCTGCTATCTCGTCCATGCAAGCGTTATGCGTGGAGGCGTCGATAGGCGATCCCATGGGCCCGTCCGGCTCGCAGTTGTGCAAGTACGCCACATTGCACCCCGGTGACCCTGGGAATCCAGCGCCACGGCACCAAGCGTCCGCCTGCTCCTGGCAGGCTTCGTGCCTCTGGATCGGCGGTGATTGAGTGCAGCCAACGATCATCGTGACGGATAGCATCAGGAGCGTGAGCGTCTTCATGTCGATCCTTCCTCAATGGCCGCTAGCGCGGCGGTGATGAACGCCGCCGCGACGGGCGGGACGATCGCGTTACCGTACCCCGACAGGAGCCCCACTCGCTCGGGTACCCCATGAGCCAGCGGGAATGTTCGGGGTTCAACTGGCCGAGCGACGGGCGGCCCTCCGGTTGGGTCTCGGCAGAGGAGCCAGTCGGCTTCTCGCCAGAATCCACGCACGGCTCCGCGATCACCGACATGGACGCTCCGAACAGCGTCGGGTTCGACGGGCCGTGCCGGTCTTGCAATTTGCGGTGTTGTCCGTCCGATGCCATCGGCGTTGGCCAACGCGCCAGAAACACCTGATCCCGGAGGTTCGACCGCTGTCCCGTTCACCAGCGGTGTCGCCCATGCCGCGAGATGTGCTGTTGTTGGCAGGTCCTGGCCGGTCGCTACCCGTCGCTCGCCGCCCTTGGCGCCGTCGCTGGCTCTTGCCGTTGGCCAACTCGCCAGCCGCGCCACCTCGTTCAGCGGCCGTGCGTTGTCCCCGTGCTTGTTGCTCGCCGCGGACTTCCAGTCCCGGGCTGTCGCTGTCGGCCAGGAGGCCAGCTTGGCTGCGCCGCTCAGCTTGAGCGTCATCGCCTCGTGATCGCCCATGGCGTAGGAGTAATCCCCGCGGGACACCGTCGGTGTGGGCCACGAAGTACAGGCGCTGTCTCTGGTGGGGGGCGCCGACGCCCGCAGCGCACAGATCCGCCGCCCCGACGGTGTAACCGCATCGTTCCAGGTCAGCGAAAACAAGGTCGAGCCAGACAAGGCCAAGTCGGCTCGCAACCTGCTCTCCAAAGATGATTGGAGGTCGGCAGATCTCGATGAGTGCGAACCATGCCGGCCAAAGATGTCGAGGGTCGAGAAAGCCGCGCCTCTGGCCCGCGTCCGAGAGCCCTTGGCACGGGCACGACCCGGTCCAGATCGGAGCGTCGTCCCGAACTCCGGCGATCCGGAGGGCGTGTGACCATCCGCCGATCCCGGCGAAGAAGTGCCGCTGTCCAGTCCCTGCAACGTCTTCTGGGCTGAGATCGGCGACAGATCTCCGGTCAACGGTTCCCGGGGCGATGAGGTCATGGATGATCAGATCCTCCAACCAATCGGCTGCGAAAGGCGCGTTCTCATTGTACACGGCGCGGTTCGTCACGTGGTGTCCTCGCGCTCCAAGGTAAGCCCGTCGCTATCCTCGTAATCCGCCGCGAATCGGGCGCAGGAGAGCACGGCTTCCATTTCGCGCCACTGTGGGTTGGATGGCGTGATTCGCACGTACGCATCGTCACCCTCACGGCCGGCGCAGAGCTCGAGGCTGTCGGGCGACTCGCGAATCCACAGCGAACGGCGCTGGGTACTGTCGATGCGCCCAATACGCTGCCATCCGGGCTCGGCGCAGCGATTCAAGGTAGTGTCCCGGTTTCGATATGTACCTCGCACGCCATGACGTCGCCGCTGACGGTGTCTACCAGCGCTGCTCGTGCAGCGTACGAGCCGAGCGACGGAAGCACCACCGTTCCAGTGGCCGATACGCGGGGTCGCACGTCGATGACGGACGTGATGATGATCTGCGTCTCGGATGCGATCTCGAGGTCGAGCAACGCATCTGCATCGCAGGATCCTTGGACGCTGTATCGCAAGATGTCATCGACCCGATAGGTGCGTATCAGGCACCAGGATGGCGGGTCCGAGACTGGTGGCAGGTCATTGTCGCCGCACGACACCAGGAGCCCGAACGCCAGAAAACTCGATGCGAAGCGCGTCATCACAGCCGTCCGTACAGCAGGGTCTGCACCCGCGGTTCCACGACCTCATCGGCATCCGGATCGTCCATCACCTGCGGGTCGCCGATGTCGAGTGCATCGATGTCGGCGTCGGTGTGGATCGGAGCGCCGAAAGGATCGTCGGAGTCCTGCATCTCCTGGGGGACCGCGACGGTTCGTCCGGGCGCCGGATATGTACGAGAGTACTCGACGTCACCGACAAATACCGACACCGTTACGTTGCCGCTGTGTTGTATCTTGACGCGGAGCAACCTACTCGGTAGGCGAGCACGATAGAGGTAGTATTTTAGCCGTTCAGCGATCACGCCAGCCTCCCGCTCCGGAGACATGACACCCTGCCAACCGTCAAAAACAGCGGCGTTGATGTAGATGTGAACTCCAGACCTCGGCAAGGTACTCACGGTCATTTGTCATCCTCAATTGCACAGGTCAGTAGGAGCGCCTCTAGTGCGGCGGTGTCCATGCGCGGCGTCTTGGTGCGCGAGGTCGCGATGTCCACGGGGATCTGAATCTGGAGATCGGACACGTCGATGTCGACGTCATCGTAGACTTCGATGATCTGAACGTGAGGTTCTGGGATCTCCCTAAACACCCGGACGAGCCTGGAGCGTATCGGTGGCCTACCCTCCGAGTTCACGTTCCGCCTCCTCGATCGCCCGGTTGAGTCTGATCGCTGTCTCGAGATCACCGCCGACATCCGGATGGGACTCCTTGATGGCGTCCCGGTGAGCCCGTCGAGCAATCCCAAGCATCTCCGACCGGAGTTGCGCCGCCGATTTGGCGTTCACGGAAGGAAGCATGAGGGCGACGCCGAGCACCTGGCGCCAGTGATCCGGCGGGTAGGCAACAAAACTACCGGTTGCAGCCGGCAGCGCGGCGAAGCCCTGGAGTGCGCGCGCCACCATGTCGGTTGCGCCCCAGCGCTCCATCCCGCGCAGCGCCTCGATGGACCGCCCGATCGCCCGGACGTTCGCGATCGGCGTCGCCCACCTGTCGCACGCGATCACACGGCCGGCGCCAGCGAGTTCAAACCACACCGCGATTCCGGGGTCCTCTGCCCGACCCGTCGCATACGGTAGCCCGTCCTGCCGCGTGGGTAGATCGCTGGTGATGACCACGTCGACAGCTCCTAGCCGTCGTAGCTCGGCCAGCAGGTCGAACAGCGCCTCGGTCATCGATACGCGGAACCGTGCGACCTCACGCTCTGACGGTGATGTGCGTGGCCATCCTGGCGGCCACTGCAGCGGGCTCGGGGTCATCGTCACCTTGATCTCCTTGTCGCGGATTGTAACACAGGTCGCGGCGGTGCCAGACGCTTCAGTCGCCGCTGCCAGCGCTGGATCCAGTGAGGAACTCGCGGAGCGCGTCGCTGGTCTTCGGATTCCCGACCACTCCGGATGCCACCTCCGTGTACCCCAGGTCAGCAGCCCAGGCGATGGCGCCCTCCTGATCGCGATGGCGCCGGGCGGGGTGAGGTTGATGATCTTGGTCATTGGTATCTCATGAAAACACTGGTTTAACTCATGCTTATCCGGTTCTCACCCATCGCGCCCACCCGTAGTGCCAGGATGATCCCAGTCACCGTCATACAGCTCGGCATAGGTCGGCGCCTCGGCCTCGGTCGCCAGACCGAGCAGGGACCGGAACGCGTTGAACGGGTAGAAGCGCCGGTTGAACCGGAAGGCGAACTCGTTCAGGTACGCCAGCAGGTGGTCGGCGCTCACCCCGTGGTGCGTACCGTTGATCCACGCCTTCAGGTTGCTGAACACGAGGTGGATGATCGGCAGGTAGTCCTCGGCCACTTGCGGCTCGCCGCGCTCGGGGCACGCGAGGTGCTGGTAGCCCATCTTCGCGAGCGGCGCATACCCCTGCCACGCGTCAGTCACGACCATCTCGGTCGCGGGGTCGACCTGCGACTCCACGAATCCGCACAGGATCTTGGCGGTCCGGTCGGGCACGAC
>JBARNF010000758.1:0-1587 GCA_049802835.1 Bradyrhizobium sp. | reverse complement strand
GCACGCGGCTCTGCGCATAGGAGAGTGCCTGCTCCATCGCCGACTGCGCGACACCGATGGCGCGCGCCGCGGTCTGAATGCGCGCCGACTCGAAGGTCGCCATGAGCTGCTTGAAGCCCTGGCCCTCGACGCCGCCGAGCAGGTTGTCCGCCTTCACCTCGAAGCCGTCGAAGGCGATCTCGTATTCCTTCATGCCGCGATAGCCGAGCACCTCGATTTCGGTGCCGCTCATTCCCTCGGCGGGGAAGGGATTCTTGTCGTCGCCGCGCGGCTTTTCCGCCAGCAGCATCGACAGGCCGCGATGGCCGGCCTCTTTTGGATTCGTGCGCACCAGCAGCGTCATCAGGTCGGCGCGCACCGGATGCGTGATCCAGGTCTTGTTGCCGTAAACTTTGTAGACATCGCCCTCGCGTACGGCGCGGGTCTTGATCGAGGCAAGGTCGGAGCCCGTGTTCGGCTCGGTGAAGACCGCCGTGGGCAGCACTTCGCCGGACGCGATCTTCGGCAGCCACTTTTGCTTCTGTTCGGAGGTGCCGCTGCCGAGAATCAATTCGGCGGCGATTTCCGAGCGCGTGCCGAGCGAGCCGACGCCGATGTAGCCGCGCGAGAGCTCTTCCGACACCACGCACATCGATTCCTTGCCGAGGCCCAATCCGCCGAACTCTTCGGGAATGGTCAGGCCGAACACGCCGAGCTCGGACATCTGTGCGATGATCTCGAGCGGGATGTAGCTGTTGGTGCGATGCCAGCCTTGCGCGTGACCGATCACCTCGCTGTCAGCAAACTTGCGCATTTCCTCGCGAATTGATTCCAGCGTCTCGTCAAGGCCGCAGGTGCCGATCGTCGAGCCATGGCTTGCGCGGATCAACTCAACCAGCCGCGCGCGCCGTTCGGCGGTATTGCCGCCGGCGATAAGACTTTCGATGACCGGATTGATGCGAGCCGCCACCTGAGCGGGCGACAGGCCGAGATCGAATGGCCGCACCACTTCGCCCTGGCTCATCGGAATGCCGCCGATGATCTGGGCGAGATATTCGCCGAGCCCGATGCGAATCAGGAGTTCCTCGACCTCGCCAAGCGTGTTCTCGCCGGCCATGCGTGCGGCATAGGCCGCAAGCTGCCGCACGGCCTCGACATAAGTGGCAAACCAGGCGAGCCCGTGGGTCGCGCGCTGCTCGCGGTCGAACAGGCGGGCAACCAGGTGGCCTTCGACCACCACGCGCTCACGCACTTTGGCCGTTGCATCCCCCAGCAAGGCATCGAGGGCCGCGCTGGCCTCGCGCGCGAGCTCGACCAGTTCGGGGTCCGCGCTGGTGGTACGGGAAGCGGCGGTTGGCATGAACTCCTCGGGCGGCAGCGCCGACATCGACAGTACGCGTGCACTGCACAAAAGCAAAGCCGGACGGGCTTTTCCGGCGAGTGCACGGGCCAAATAGGCGCAAATTGCTATAATAATTAACTATTTCCGGCTTTCATTACGAAGGTACCTCTGAGCAGATTCCTGCCGAGACCTCCGAACCCGCTGCATGCGCTCCATCGATCTATCGCTGCCGTTCAAATGGCTGGCCCGGATGCTCACCTCGGTTT
>JBARNF010000757.1:0-2746 GCA_049802835.1 Bradyrhizobium sp. | reverse complement strand
CCGTGCGCCTCGGGACTGTCCGTCGACATGATCGCTCACGCCGCAGCCCAAAGCGCCCACCGCATCCCGCACCCGACGTCCGTGACGGTCGCGAAACGCCCCTCGTGTGGGACGGGACGGGGAGAGAAGAACATGAGTTCTGAAAAAAAGAAAGAAGAATGTTCTTGAGAAGAGGACTGGACAGGGCAAATCAGGTTGGTGGGATTGATGAATTCGACTTTTCGGAGCAGGCGCATTTTGCGTGTCTGGGGGCGACTTTCTCGCCTTGTCGATTGGCCATTCGTTTGCGCGACGAGGAGATGATATGCGTGGGGCATCTGGTGGGCCAACGAATACCCGATCGAAATCGTTATGGCGAAAACGAGCAAGTTCAAGAGCGACCTCTCGGAGGCGCTTCATTCGTCGGCCACCATGCTTCACACGCTCGGCGCGCTCGACAAGGCGACGATGCGGGATTTCGATGCGCGTCACCTGGCTGTCGCCGACGAGATGAAGTCTGCCCAGATCAAGCGCCTCCGCGAGGCCAATAATGTCAGTCAGCCGGTGTTCGCCGCTATCTCAACACGAGTGAGAGCACCGTCGAGAAGTGGGAAACGGGCGCCAAGCGGCCCAGTGGTATGGCGCTCAAGTTGCTGACGGTCGTTCAGAAGCACGGGTTGAAGATTCTCGGCTGACACGCTTTCGCACTTCTTTCGAGCTGATCTCAGCCGCGGGTCTGGCTCCCGATGTCGCTGCCATCCTTCGATCTGTTGTGCCGCCTGGCCGATCTCTATGAACGAACGCCGCTGCCGCGTTGTTAGTTCATAGTTGGTAGGGAAGGCAAAGGCGCGGAGCGCCGTGCCCACCATATTTCGCTGGTTTGAGATGGTGGGCACGCGCCGCCTGCGGCGTCGCTTTGCCCACCCTACGCGTCCGGGTCGACAGGCGCGCCCCAATTGCAAAGATCCTGCGCTGCATGATCCTGGGCCAATGCACGGAACGCCCTGAGGGTCGATGGCTTGACCAGAGCAGATAGCCTCGTTCCGCAATAGGGGCAGAACTGGATTTGAAGGGTCGCGGCCAAGCTCATGTTCCCCGTGATGCCGGGAAATGGCGTCGGGCGGTCCATCAGGATGCGCTCATCTTCCGGTGAGACGGCATGAAATTGCAGATGGAAGACGAAGCCGCCGGGCTGTTCGGTGATGAGCGCGCCAACACCTCTCTGGCCTGCACCGCCAACCAGGATATCGAATCCTCGACAGCAGAATATCGACGTCACTTCATTGGGCCAGCGCTTCTGTCTCGCGGCGTCGACGAGTGCTGCAATCGTCAGCGGCAGTCGGGGACGGCGCAAGCGAAGAACGGTCAGGACAAGCCCGGTCAGTGACAGGCCCTCCGGTCCGAAATGGCGGTCGAATTCGAAGCCGGACAGGTCGACGTCAAACGCCCGCTGAAATGCAAGCATGAGCTCGTGCGCATCGGCGCCGTCGACGCCGAGGTCTCCGGCGATGTCGGTCTCGTCAGAGATTTTTTTGCGGGTCCTGGTCTCGGCCCTGACGAAGTCCAGGATTTGCTGACGGAGTTGGTCTGACGTCTGTGATATCATTCAACTATCCGACACCTTCTGCTGCAGGCAAGTGCAAGTCATTCGCGGGCCGGGTAAAGGCGCGGAGCGCCGTGCCCACCATATTTCACTGGTTTGAGATGGTGGGCACGCGCCGCCTGCCGGCGTCGCTTTACCCACCCTACGCCATGTCGCAAGAGATCGCAGATGCGTCGCTGAATGAATGGCAAACCATCAATCCGGATGGCGCCGTCGTTTATCCGCGTCAAGGCTATCCGACGAGCTTGTCGTAGTCGGCATGTGAGCCGATCCAAAACCATAAGTAGCCGTCATCGACCTCGGTCGCCAGGGCCCGGTAGCGCAGTCCGACCCGAGCCGACCAGAAACGTCCAACCTTCCTGAACTGGAGCGAAGGGTGACGTGGATCGCGTTTCAGAAGCTCGAAATTCTGATCGGCGAGCCTTCTGACTGCTTCCGGCAGCAGCTCATAGGCCGCCCAAAATTTCGGGGATGCGAAATGTGTCACAATTGCCGGGAGCGGCCGGCCCGATGCGCCGCAAGGGCTTCGTCCGCCAAGGCGTCGAGTTTTCTTGCGTGAGCATCACGCTCGATCGCAGCATCGAATGCGGCAGCGTCGTATGTCTCGAACCACGCACGAAAGCGCGCCAATTCGTCGGCGCTCAGCTGTTGGACGGCCTTCTCGATCTCTTCGGCGGTTGTCATGATGGAAACATAGCACTGAACATTGAAGCCGAAAAGGTGGCAGCCCGATAGGGCCAGAAAGCGGCTTGAAGCGATCGCATTGTCGAACTTGAAGCAGGCGCGCTGCTTGGGCGTGATGCGGTAAGTAGCCTGCGTGAGCTCTTGCGATACGCGGCGCCGGTCCCGGATGTCGCTGCGCTTATCCGGGCTACGCCTGATCTCGTGCTACGCCGTCCTCACGCGCGCGACGGCGCCAGGCGGAATTCGACCACGTCTTGCGCGCCCGACAGGTCGCGCGCCATCTGGGCGGTCTCGAACCGGCCGGCGGCCTGCAGCACCAGCTCGAAATGGAATTGCCGCTTCGCCTCGCTGTATTCGTAGCACCAGTCCAGCACGTCGAAGCCATAGGCCCGCATGCATTCGCGCAGCTCGGCCTCGCTCGGCTGCAAGCCGTGGCGGTAGACGATCGACAGAGACAGCGTGGTCTGATGCGGCAGCCAT
>JBARNF010000756.1:0-8683 GCA_049802835.1 Bradyrhizobium sp. | reverse complement strand
AAGGTGAAGGAGAGCAACAAGGCGTTGTCCTGACGCCCGGCCCAGCTCTCTCCATCGTCATGGCCGGGCGCCTGTCCTGAACTTGTTTCAGGATGCCCCGGCCATCCATCAAAGCCGGGCGTAAGCCCGGCTTTTTGTTTGATCACCCTGGCTGTTTGCTCCACAACTTCACATCGTAGCAGACCCGCTTCAGCTTGCTTTGAACAAAACCCTCGACGGAATCTCCATGCCCATCCACCACATCCCCGCCCCATCCCACATCAAGGCCCCACCGCTGTCGTTCGGCACCCGTGTCGGCGATCTCCTCTTCGTCTCCGGCATTCCCGGCTTCGACGCACACGGCAACCTGCCCACCGATTTCGAGGCGCAGTTCGAGAACGTCGTGACGAACTTCACCCGCGTGCTGACCGAAGGCGGCGCTGATATCCGCGATCTCGTCAAAGTCAACGTACTGCTGACGCGCGCCGCGGACGTTGCGACCATGAACCGGCTCTATGCCGAAGCGTTCGGGCCGGCGCCTTATCCTGCGCGCACCACCTGCGTGGTATCAGCGCTGCCTGATCCGAAGATGCTGATCGAGATCGAGGCCGTCGCCGTGATCGTGAAGTAGGCGGTCCGCAGACCAGGTGAATTGGAGAGGGGCAGATGCACCCGCCCTTCGGCCAAGCTGTCCGGCTCGCGACCGACTACTTGTTCTCAGGAACGGCCCAGTCCGGAACGTAGCGCCTGTAACTCTGAAGACAATTCATGTTCTCGTCATAGAGCATACAGACATCTTCCCAGACCCAGTTGATTTCCATTTTCGCTGTCGCTGCGTCGAATACTCGGCCTGACTTGTCCTTCAGTTGCATCGGAACAAAGCCGCCCACACTCTCAACGAGCTGCAAGACCTTGTTGCCTGCTGTATCCAGCAGGAATTTCCCATCAGCAGAGAAGGCGAGATTTTCACGGGGCTTACTTGGTGTGCTTGACATCGATCGGCCTCCTCCTGGCAAAAATGCATTTGCATAGAGCAATCTTGAAGCCAGGCAGGGTGAGATCATTGACCCAGATCAACCCATGATTGATATCTTGTCTCTCCAAACTGGCAGGCGAAGCGCTCTGCTGACGCGTGCCTCCGGTGTCGCCGCCATGAACCGGCGCTATGCGGAGCCGTTCGGACCGGCGCCGCACCGGCGCGCACCACTTGAGTGGTCGCCGCCCTGCCCGACCCGAAGATGCTGATCGAAATCGAGGCCGTCGCCGCGATCGTGAATCCGTAGGATGGGCAAAGCGTCCGTCGGCGCTCGCAGAGCGGCGGCGGAGGCGTGCCCACCACGGTGGACTGCAGGGGGCTCGCGCTCCAGTTCGCGATGCGCCTGACCGGAACGCTAGCTTCCGATCAGGCTCTGATAGCGGGCCAGACACAGCGAGATGAAACGCTGGTTGACGTCTCGGGTCTGCTCGACGAAGCTCCGATGCCGCTCGAGGAACAGCTCGCGGGTCTGGTCGGCCGGCTCATCCAGGAACGCCGCAGCCGCCTCCTTCATCGCGATCATGGGCGGCCAGAACCGCTCGAACAGATCGCGCACCTCGAATTCCTGCGCAGGACCGAACAGTGCAACCAGCGCGGTCTCGTCGGCAAAGCCCTCCTTGGTCGCCTCGGCGTGAACGCGGTCGAGGTCCCGCAGCAGCTGGCGGATGGCGATCGCGCTACTGCCCCTGATCGCCTGACCGATCTTGTCCGGGCCGTACCTCGACTCCGGCTCGAGAAACAAGAACCGGTATTTCGAGGCGAGCATGATCGCCGCCGTCATCAGCGAGGTCTCCCTGTTGCCCTCTCCGGACATCGGCCGCAGCGTCTCGACCAGGTTGATGACGAATTCCCGTTTACCGTTGCCATACAGCCGGTGCATGACCAGCAGGATCCGGTAACTCTTGCCATCCGGTGCCAGGAAAGAGTGATCGTTGAGCGCTTCGGCATTGTTTGGCAGCGCCGAGACGATGACATCGGTGATCATGGCCGGAAAGGTCAACGCGCCGGTCTGCTGCCGCACGATGTCCTCGAACTCCTTCCAGCTCTTGGTGACGCTGGCCTGCTCTCTCGGCACGCTGTATTTGAGCACGCCGCAGGTGGTGGCCTCCAGCACGACGGTAGCCTGCGCGGGTACCGTGGGGTTGCCCTTCTCCCAGAATGGCGATGCATCGGTGCGCACCTCGATCCGCTTCTGCGGAAACCAGGTCGATTTGACGCGCTCCTGCAGCGTGTTGAAATAGCCGTCGGTGACGTTCCTAGTGCTCTTTTCCGCCCATTTGCGCGCGTCCTCGAAATAGCGCCCCGGACGCTCCGGCGGGAACCTGCGGCCGACCTCCTCACTCAATTCGCAAAAGAAGGCGTAAAGACTGGAGTCCTCGATGGCACAGATCTCGTCGCCGAGCTCGGAGCGGTGCTTCTCCTCGAGCGGGACGACACGAACATTCTTGTAGCGGTGGAAGAGGTCGGGAATGTCGCTATTGTAGATCGCCAGGACGCGTCGGCTCTTGCCGCGCCGGGTTGCGAGGAAATAGCCGAGCTCCATGCCGCACCAGGAGAAATTCCCGCGGCTCGCGCCGGGTCCAATGCCGATGAAGTAGTCGGTGCGTTCCAGGGCGCTCTCGATCGTCGCGGTCAGATCGCCGCCCTCGTCGATGCGTGAGCTGTCCAGAAAGATGTCGAACTTGTCGCGATCGAAACTGCGCAGCGCGTCTTCGATCTCCTGCGCAATCCTGTGATTTTCAGTGGGATAGCTGATGAAGACGGCGAGCTTTTCGCCAATCGCGCGGGCGACGATCCGATCCGAAACGTCCGGCTGAACTTCCACTAATCCGTTCGGCATGAGACTCTCCGTTACAACACTACATGAGCACCATGAACTCCCCTTGCATATCGGCCCCCGCCTAGCAGTAACGAACACTATGGGAACACCCGAGCGAGCGGCCGGAATGTGAAGCAATTCACACATTCAGGAAATATTTGCGCGAGCGCCGAAGCGCGGCGATACGCCACCTCGTCAAGGTCAACGTGCTGCTGACCGGCGCTACGGATCGCGGCCATGAACCGGCGCTATGCCGAGACGTTCGGCGCCGCGCCACTCCCGCCGCACCAGTTGCGTGGCGGCGGCGCGGCCCGATCCGAAGATGCTGACCGAGATCGAGGCCATCGCAACGGTGGCGGCGCAGGATAAGCAAAGGCGCACGCCGTCGATGCAGCGGATCGCGCGTGCGCCGCGCCAACCGCTCACAACAATCGGCAGACGCGCCGACCGCCACCAGACCAGCGCGTGCAGGCGCTCTGCTATCCCCAACGAGCTACGGCACGTTGACCTGCTTCTTGCTCGAGGCGCCGATCACCTCGATGCCCTTGGTACCGAGCACATGGCTGATGTCGAGCACGACGTGATACGGCGCCGTCTGCGGCAAGCCGATGCCGCTCTGGCAGCCGACCACCTCGATGCCCCAATATTCGGGTTGCCGGATATAGATCAACGGGTGCAGTTCGACCTTCATCGTCACCCACGGCTTGATGCCCGTGACGATGAGAAAGTACGTCTTTGGGATGAAGCCCGGCACCACCGTTGCGCTGTCGAAGTCGATGATGCGGCACGACGTCGACTGGGGGAGTGCCTCGAATGCCTTGAGATGCGCTTCTTCCATGACGCGCTCCTATGATATGAAATTCAAAAATGGACCGGCACTGAAATAATCCAAAATCTTAGAGTCGAACGCTGCCAATTTACAACCACTGATTGTTGCACTATCCTGAAAAGATTGATGACACCAATGATTGCCGGAGGGTCCAATGAGAACAGTTCGGATCACGTTGGCGTTATGCGCGCTGACCAGCTTTCCAGCCGTCAGCTTTTCTGAAGAGGCGCCTCGGCTGCGTCCCGAGACGAGGCTCGCCGAGTCCACATGCGAGCAAGTCATTTCCTGCGGTCTCAAAGACGGCAAGTGGAAACAATATCCGACGCCCTGTGCCGCAAGAGATGACGGCGCAACCAACATCACGCCCAAGACAGGGCCGACGTGCGAGGTCGCGACAAAGTAGGCCGAGACGCCAGCCGCGGCTGGTAGCCCACGGCCAGGTCGGCAGCGCACACAGCTTGCATTCACGCCGTCTCAAACGGATGCCAAGTCAGACGAGTCGCGCCGATGCCATCCGGAACCGGACTGGTGCCACGCGAAGGCGAGCACCCGCCGGCCGCACCAAGGAGCACGGCCGCGAGCAGCACTCCCGCTCGCGCAGCTGACGCCAAGCTGACTGACCTCTCCCTGCGCCCACGGCAATGCAGACCTGATCGCGCGCATTTGCCGCACACATGGTGCCTCCCTGCCTTCAAAATGATCGAGACGGCTCCGACATAAGCCCGCCCACGGCTGGGGCGTGTTTGTTGCCGGAGTTTGCCGATGCCTCGTTTCCCTACGATCTGTATTACCACCGGTCTCGCCGCCGCAGCCGTTCTTGCCGCCGTGCCGGCACGCGCCGACTACTACATCATCCGCTGGGACAACACCGGCGTCTGCCAGGTCTGGAGCGAAGCGTTCCCAATCAAGCCTATACAGTGGCCGTCGGGCTACAAGGTCGTCAGTCGTCCGGTGCCAACGTTCAATGATGCCTTCACGCTTCAGGTCCGGCTGCGCCAGCAGGGCCGCTGCACGCTGTGAGCACCGGCATCTCCGGACCGGACCATATGACGACAGCATGTCGTCATCCACATCCGGACATCACTGTGAACGGCGGCACGTGCGCCTTGCTTTGCGCGCGCTTTTGTCGCACCACTTGGGTCGTAATCCGGCCGCAGGGCTGGAGGCCCGCGTCCGCGGGCCAGTCTCGTTGTTTCGTTTGAGGAGATTGATGATGCGTCGCTTGACCACTCTCGCCGCTGCCGCCGCGCTTACAGCGGCCTCGATCGCTGCGCCCGCCTTCGCTGCGCCGGCCGCCAAGAGCGGCTACTACGTGATCCGCTGGGACAACACCGGCATCTGCCAGATCTGGAACACCGAGCTGCAGTCCAAGCCGGTGGAATGGCCGTCGGGCTACAAGATCGTCTCGAAGCCGGTGCCGACCTTCGTCGAGGCGACCACCATCCAGCTCAAGCTGCGCGACGAGCGCCGCTGCTTCCTGTAAGGCGACATCCAGGCCGAGGCGGCCCCCGCGGAAATCGCTCAGAGCCTCATGGTTCTCAAGGCGATGCGAGAGCATCGCCTGAACGCGCCGCAAGCGGCGCTCCTCACCATGAGCCCCCAGCTCCGCCCCGGAGCTGCACACGGACCATGAACAGAATCGTAGCCCGGATGAGCGGGCACCGGAGGGCGGAGGCGGACGCGATATCCGGGGTCTCACGAGGTATCGCGTGTGAACCCGGATGTCGCTTTCGCTCATCCGGGCTACGCTGGTCCAGGTCCGAAACCCTGAGCAGCGTGTTCATGGAGAGGGTCCAGCTCCGGCCCAGACCTCAGACCTCGTCCTGAAGAGCACGCCGCAGGCGTGCGTCTCGAAGGACGGCCGCAGGGCGTTGTACATCCTCACCGTTGTCCATCAGCGATCGCACTGGCGACGACCGCGCTCGCCGGCATCGGCACGAAACCGGGCAGATCAGCGATCCGCGCCAGCCACGCCCTCATGTTCGGATAGGGCGCGAGCGACACGCCGCCCTCAGGCGCGTGCGCGGTGTAGGTGTAGAGCGCGATGTCGGCGATGGTCGGCTCATTCCCGGCAAGGAATGGCCGGCCGCCCAGCTCGCGCTCCATCACCGTGAACAGGTCGCCCGCGAGCTGCTGTGCCTTCGCGATGTCGAGCGGCATGCCGAACAACGTCGCCACCCGCGCGGCCGCCGGGCCGGACGCGAGCGGACCGGCCGCGACCGACAGCCAGCGCTGGACCTGCGCTTGCCGTTGCGGATCGCGCGGCAACCAGCGCCCCGACTCGTCGTAGCGTCCGGCGAGATAGACCAGGATCGCGTTGGAGTCGGGAATCACGGCGTCACCATCGACCAGCACCGGCACCTGACCGAACGGATTGAGCGCGAGATAGTCCGGCTGCTTGTGCGCGCCGCCCTTGAGGTCGACGTCGATGAGTTCGCAAGGCAGCCCGAGCAGGCTCAGCATCAGCCACGCGCGATGCGAATGGCCCGACAGGGCAAACTGGTAGAGGCGGCGTTGCGACATGCTGTGCTCCCGTTGTGTCGCCGCGACCTGTAGACCATGGGCGGGCCATCAACAACGCCGCGCGGCATCAACGGCTTGTTGCGGATAGCGCAATAATGCGACAACGCCTGCATGGACCGCCTGCCCGACCAGCTTCAGCCCGGCCTGCGCCTCGTCTTCGTCGGCACCGCCGCGAGCGAACGCTCGGCTATGACCGGGCACTACTACGCGCATCCCGGCAACCGCTTCTGGCCCACGCTGTTCGCGGTCGGCCTGACGCCGCGGCTATATCAGCCGCACGAATTTCCAGCGCTGCTGGCGCTCGGCATCGGCTTCACCGACCTCTGCAAGCAGGGCGCCGGCATGGACCATGTCGCGCTGAAGGCCGGCGTCGACGTCGCGGGCTTCATTGCGAAGATCCGGCGCCATCGTCCCGATACGATCGCCTTCACCAGCAAGAAGGCGGCGAGCCTGTTCTATGGCCGGCCGACCGCGACGATTGCGTTCGGCCGCCAGCCGCCGCAGGATGATTTCCCGACCATGTTCGTGCTCGCCTCGCCCTCCGGTGCCGCATCCGGTGCGTGGACGCTTGAGCCGTGGCGTGAGCTGGCAGCGCATGTCGTAACGCCGGACATGTTGACAGTGCAGCCGCGCCGAGGAAGCTGAGCCATCACCAGGGAGGAGCTCAGCGTGCGTCCAGTGAATGTTTCGGCCCGCCTATTCGTCTCAATCGGCATCATGTTTGCGCAGTTGCTGCACGAGGTGCACGCCGAGGATCGCTCCGGTCCGGCGGCCGGGGGTCTCGCCGCGCGCCTGCCCTCCGACTATCGCCGGCAGATTGCCGAATATGTCCGCGTGCGCAATCGCTACGTCCTTCGCGACGCGCAGATATCGGCGCCCTACGAACGATGGGGCGGCCTATTCGCAGGCGGCACATTCATCGCCATTTGCGTCAAGCTTCATCGGGACAATCCGCTGGGCATGGTCGTCCAGGACAATCATGTCCTGACCTTTGACGGCGGCAAGCTGCACGAAGTCGGATTGGGCACCGAATCCTGCGGCAATCTTTCTCGTTTCACCGAACTGATGCAACCGCCAGCGGCATCGCAGCCCCAGCACCGCGGACAATCCGCGCCTGCGCAGCGTGCTACGAAACCGACGGCCCCGGGCGGCTCGCGGCCTTAGTAGTGGAAAGTCACGCGGGGAAGAGAATCTTGCCCGACGGGCAATTGCCGCATGCGCGCCATGCGCAAATTGCCCGTCGTGTTAGTTTGTCGCAGGGGTGTGCGCTTGCAACGTCGGGCAAATCAGGACGATGGTCTCGCTCAACCCGCCTCATGCAGAGGGACGTACGCGTCGTCACGATACGTGGAGGTGGGCTGCGGTGGACGTGATGGCTGCGCCAGACGAGCGCAAGCGGTCACGTACGGTGAAGTCGTGATGTCCTGACACCCCGATGCTGGTGTCACGTCCGTGACGATGCTTGCGCATTGCATGGGCAATGGTGGCCAACAAGCCCGGCGCACCAGGGAGACCACGTATAAGCCGTCAAACCATGCGCGCAGGGAAGGCCGGGATGTCTCCGCCGAACCTGTGGTTCTGCCGCGTGCTTTTTGTTGCACGCGGACCATGGGAGCGGCGAGCTCCCGGCCTTCCCTGCCCCTCTCGATTTCGACGGGGCTCTTGCGATGCATCCCTCGCGCACGACGTGCGGCGAGAACGCGAACTTATGAGCAGGAGATGGACGATGTCGGCTGCACGCCACGGCAATCTCAGCTGTCATCGCCCGCCCCCGGGTCTCGCCTGCGGCGCGCCCGAGGACAGGCTCCGGCGGGCGATCCAGTACTCCGCAGCGGACGTGACCGACGGCAGCGCCGCGGCGTACTGGATCGCCCGGTCAAGCCGGGCGATGACGACTGTTGTTAGTTGATCGGCAGCGATCAACAATGACGACGCTACCTGATCGTGATCGCCAGACCCGACAGATCGACATTCGCGAGCAGGCCGATCTGCTCGCCGGACAGCTCGAGCACCGCGCCCTTCTGGTTGGTCAGCACGATGCCGCGCACGCCGCGGCCGACCGCAAGGCCAGCACCGGCGGCACCATAGACGCCCTCGACGTCGGACGGACGCCAGATGTTGCTGACGCGGCCGCGCAGCACGGTCCGCGAGCCGCCGAACACCAGGCCCCAGTCGAGACCGCCGGTCGACAGCGGATAGGCGCGGCCGTGGAAGCTCAACATGCCGCTGCCGCCGGAGCCGCCGATGATCCATCCCGCCTTGTAGATGGTCAGCGTGATAAAGCCGCCATCCGCGTGTGCCGTGGCGGGCAGGACGGCGCCGGCTGCGGCCGTCAGTGCCACCAGCAGACCGCGAAGCAAGGATGCAATTTTCATGGATGAAGTCTCCAGCGAAGTGAACGTGAGGATGTTGAAACTGGGAATTTCGATGGCCACGTGCGACGATCATGCCCCACCAAGCGAATCGATCGGGCCGAATTTAGCCCTTTGCGCGGCAC
>JBARNF010000755.1:0-4323 GCA_049802835.1 Bradyrhizobium sp. | reverse complement strand
CCAGGACCACGCGACTTGACCGTCCGCAAGCGCATCGTTCGTCCGCACATCCAAAGGACATGCTGCGAGCTCCCGCGGCCATCGCTCCCCGCCTCGCGTGTCGTGACGATCGCGCGCAACGCCCCTCCGCAGTGAGGCGGGATGGGGGGAGATAATCACGATTTCTGAAAACACGCAAGATCTTTATTTTTCTCCGAATATCGCAAGCGGGAACGCAAGCCGCGCGCCGCGCTGACGGTACGCTCCCTCTCCCCGCCCTTGCGGGGAGAGGGACGGGGTGAGGGGCAGACGCACGGGCAGTGCGAGTTGTGAGACCTGTACCCCCTCACCCGGACTGCATCTGACGATGCAATCCGACCTCTCCCGCAAGCGGTTCCGCAAGCGGGGAGACGTGAGCACCGAGCAAGCCGCAATATACTGGCTCAAGCTGGCCGCAGTGGGAGGGAGCAACACCGCCCTCTCCCCCTCCTGCCCGCCGTCACCTACCCGAACACGTCCTGCAGCACGCCGTCCTTGATCACGGCCAAGCCGTCGAGCTCGATGGTGGTGCCCATCATCGGCAGGTCGAAATGGCCGGCGGTGTAGCGGCCGGCGAATTCGTTGGCGCCGGTGGAGAACAGGAAGTTGCCGGGGACGGCGCGCAGCTCGGTGCCGTTGGTGTCGCGCTGGTCGTACATCGACAGCGCCTCGTAGCGCGCGCCGGGATTCATGCCCCAGCCGACATGCGACACGGCATAGGCCTCGCGATCGCCCCATGACGCCAGGTAAGCGCGCATCATCGCGGCGTCAGCGCCCTCGCCTTCCAGCGTGGTGACGTAGTCGTCGCGCAGGGTCATGGTCACCGGCGCGCTGAGATAGCGCTTGAAGGTAAGGTTGATGTCGCCCGGCGCCATCACGATGGTGCCGTTGACCGATTTGCTCTTGGGGAAGCTGACGACGATGCCGCCCGGCCAATGCGCCAAGGTGCCGGGACGATCGGTCCAGCCCCAGACGCCAACGGTGGACGCGCCCTCCATGATCACGTCGAGATCGGTGCCGGCCTTCGAGGTCACGCGCATCCGCTTGGTGCCACGCAGCATCTTGGCGGCCGTACGCACGCGCTTCTCCAGCGCCGAGTCCGGGACCATGCGCTCAAGTGCTTCCGGATGCTCGTTGGAGATCACCAGAATGCGGGCGCCGGCCTTGAGGATATCAGGCGTCTCGACGGCATGCATCAGACCTTCGATGGTGCAGTCGACGACGAAGCCCGCCTGCTGCAGCGCCGTCACCACCGGCCCGAGCTTGCCGATCGCCTCCGACGCGCCAGTCGAGCGCACCGGCACCGGATGACGGTTGCGCGGGGTCGGCACCACCAAGTGGAACGGACGCGCGCCCATCCGCAGCAGCGCCAATTCCGCCAGGTGGACGTTGAGCGCGCGCGACTGTGTTTCCGACAGGATCGCGGCGGTATCACCGGCCTTGACGGCACAGCGCTCGAAGATCTCGCAGAATGCGTCGATCCATTTCGCCTCGATGCGATCCGCCAGCATGGTCTGTCCTCCCGATTCTTAGTTGTGGTCTTATCAGACTGAGGGGAAGCCGCGCAGCAGGTAAGCGCGCAGGCCCTGCAGCAGGCCGTTGAGGATCAGCCCCAGCAGCGAGATCGTGATCAGCGGCACGAACATGTCGACCGCCTGGAACGTGCGCGCCGCCGTCACCAGCACGTGGCCGAGCCCGTCGGTCGAGGTGATCATCTCCGCCAGGAACACCACGATGCAGGAAATGACGAGACCGATGCGGCATCCGGTCAGGATCGACGGCATCGCCGCCGGCAGCACCACCTTCCACAACACGTCGCGCGGCGGTGTGCCGGCGGCCAGCGCCGACCAGATCAGCTTCTGCTCGACGATCCTGGCGCCATAATAGGTCGACAGCAGAATCGGGAACAGCGCATCCGCCGCCACCAGCATGATCTTGGATTCGTGGCCGAAGCCGAGCAGCAGCAGGAACGCCGGATAGAGCGCGACCTTCGGCAGCGGCGCCAGCACGCGGACGATCGGCCTGATCACGGCGTCGACCGGGGCACTGACCGCGGCGGCGATTCCGATGGAGACACCGAGCACGACGGCGATCGCAAAGCCGGCAAACAGCCGGAACAACGTCGCGATGATGTCCTGCTGGAACGAGGAACTGGCGAGCTGATGGCCCATGCGCAGGAACACCTGCGCCGGCGGCGGCAGCAGCGTGGCGGGCGCATAGCCGAACGAGACAATTCCCTGCCACACCAGCAGGACCAGCGCGATCGGCGCGGCTCCGAGCAGCAGGTCGTTCGTCGTCCGCGTGGTCGTCATGAGAAGCTCAGGGGCAAGTCGAACTGCGGCTCGGACCATCGCACCAGCCAGCGGCGGACGGCTTCGAACATCGCGTCGAGGCAGATCCCCATCGCGCCGATGATGATGATCATCGCGAACACGGTGTCGTACTGACCCATGTCGAGCGCGTTGAAGAGGATATTGCCGGCGCCGGACTGACGCGCGATCATCTCGCTCGTGACCATCGTGATCAGCGCCAGCACGAGGCCGGTACGGCAGCCGGTCAGGATCTCCGGCAACGCCGCGGGCAGCACGATCCGCAGCAGACGCTCACCGGCCGGCATGCCCATCGCCGCGCCCGACCACAGCATCTTCTCCTCGACCGCCTTGGCGCCCTCGAAGCTGTGATAGATCACCGGCAGGCTGACGCCGAGAAAGATCACCAGCGTCTTGGAGACGTCGCCGACGCCGAGCCAGAGCATGATGATCGGCATCAAGGCTGCCTTCGGCACCGGGTAGATCAGCATCAGCAGCGGATTGAAGAACGCAGCCGTCGACCTGCTGCGTCCCATCAGAAGCCCCAAAGGAATCGCGAACGCGATCGCCAGCGCAAAGCCGATCGCCATCCGCCGCAGCGAGGCCAGGATGTTGATCAGCGCTTCCTTGTCGGTGAGGATCGGCGGGATCGCGCGCAGCGACTCCAGCGCGGTCGGGAAGCTATCGTTCTTGAGCCCGAGCGAGGCGAGCTGCCAGGCCAGCAGCAGGCCGCAGCAGGCCAGCGTGGGCGCCAGCGGCTTCATGAGCCCGTTCATGACGGCAGCTCGTTGTCGCCGGACGCGTCGAACAGACGCTCGATCTCGACGATGTATTTCTGATAGCGCGGATCGAGCAGCAGTTCCTCACGGCGCCGCGGCCGTGGCAGGTCGATGTCGATCACCTGACGGATGCGGCCGGGCGAGCGCGACATCATCACCACCTTGTCGGACAGGAACACGGCCTCTTCCACCGAGTGCGTCACGAACAGGACCGTCTTGCGATCGCGCTCCCAGATCTCCAGCAGGTCGTTCTGCAGCCGCGTGCGCGTGTGGGCATCGAGCGCGCCGAACGGCTCGTCCATCAGCAGCACCTCTGGCCCATAGGCCAGCGTGCGCGCCAGCGCGACGCGTTGCTTCATGCCGCCGGAGAGCTCCTTCGGATAGAACTTTTCGAAGCCTGTCAATCCGACCATGGCGATCAGGGCGCGGGCGCGCGCCTCGGCCTTCGCCGGCTTCACCCCCTGTTGCAGCGGACCGTACATGACGTTGCCAAGCACGTTCTTCCAGGGAAACAGCGCGAACTCCTGGAACACCGGGCCGCGGTCCGGACCAGGACCGGTGATCGCCTTGCCCTTCATTTTCGCCGCGCCGCTCGTGGGGCTGACGAAGCCGCCGACGATGTAGAGCAGTGTGGACTTGCCGCATCCAGACGGTCCGAGAACGGAGACGAACGCGCCCTCCTCGACCGTCAGCGAAATGTCGAACAGCGCGGTATGGTCGCGGCGCGAGGACGTCTTGAAGACCTGTGACACGCGATCGATCTCGATGATCGGACCAGCCGGACGGCGGCCGAGCGCGACGCCTGCGAGTTGATCAGGTCGAACCGGGGTCACGCCCATGTCGGCTTCTCTTTCCGATGCAACACGCTCAAATGCTCCGTGATATCCATATCCGGCATGACGAATGCCCGCAGATCAGTCCCACGACGTCACAACCACCGTCGTTCCGGGGCAAGGCCGCAGGCCTTGAACCCGGAATCCCGAAATTGCCTTGCGTCCAGTCTCAACAATGTCGAGATTCCGGGTTCAATCATCAACGCGCACCCGCTTCGCGTCTGCGCATTGACGATTGCCCCGGAATGACAAGAGTCGTGGCAGGAAGATTAGCAAGAACCCTGCCAATCGTCGCTCTCCCCAGCTCATTCCTGCTCCTGATCGAACCACGGCCACTCCGCCGGCCCCTCATGGGTCACGGCCCCGTGCGGCGCCTGCCCGACC
>JBARNF010000754.1:0-1965 GCA_049802835.1 Bradyrhizobium sp. | reverse complement strand
TCCTTGACCAAAGTGAGCCCGGCCCGCACCGGCGCCGCGCCGCCGGCCGAGACGTAGGTCGCAGCCGTCACGGCAAGGCCGGCGGTGGCGAGGCCCAGCACCAAGCGGTCGGTCTCCTCGCCCATCGCCAGATGTTTGCCTTCGCGCACGGCGTCACGGATATCGCCGAACACGAAGAGGTCGCCAGCCACGGTGCCCGACAGGCTCGCCACATCGTCGGCCTGGCCGGTGACCAGCCCGGTGGCGAAGCGCTTGGCCACGCTCGCCGGCGCCTTCTCCGCGGCCACGGCATCGTCCACGCGCCCGACCTGTGCCTCGTCGAGCGCAACGTGGTGATCCCGCGCCAGCGCAACGAAGCTATCGGCGAGATCGGGATCGCCGGCGGCGAGTGCATCCTCGATGCCCTGCGCGATGCGCGCCGGGTCGTTCTGTACGACGGAGATGATCTGAAGCTCGGAGAGCTGCGCCGGATCCTCCTGGGCCGCGATCACGGCACCGGCCCGATGGGCGTGCGGCCACAGTGCAGCGCCAATGGCTGCTGAGAACGCAAGGCCGGCGAGGGCCAGGTTGATTCGTCTCGGGATCACGCCGCCTTCACGTTTTCGCGCAGGATCATGCTGCAAGACATAGGATGTCCGGTGCAGGACACAACGGCCCCGACGAAAGAAGGGCTTCTCGCCGAGGGCAAGTTTGTGTCGAATCCACAGGCCACAACATAACGGCGTGCGTCGCACCCAAACGCGGGTTCCCAACACTAGGAATTGGCCTTAAGGCTCAGTATGGTCGCGCCGTTTTCGACGACGGCGCAGCCATCCGACTTTGTCCTGCTCCGTCGTGCTGACTGTGTACGCTCCCGTTGCCACTCGAGGTGAAACCGATGGCCGATAACATCGTCCCGCATTTCCACAACGATGCCGGTGTCCCCGTCATCGAGATCGGCTCGCATGAGTTCATGTGCGTGGGCGCCAATCCGCCGTTCGATCATCCGCACGTGTTCCTCGATCTCGGCAACGACAAGGAAATCATCTGCCCGTATTGCTCGACGCTGTATCGCTACGCCCCGGACCTCGCCGCGGGCGAAGCGCGGCCGCCGGAATGCGTGCTGAAGGATGTGGCCTGATCGGCGTGTCGTGGCATCTCGTACCGTCTTTGTCGCAGGGGCTGGGATCGCAGGCCTGACAGCAGCGCTTGCGCTTGCCACCAAGGGTTTTCGCGTCGTCGTGCTGGAGAAGGCCGAACGGCTCGAGGAAGTTGGCGCCGGCCTGCAGCTGTCTCCCAACGCCAGCCGCGTCCTGATCGATCTGGGGCTTGGCCCGCGGTTGTCCGCGCGTGCCGTGGTGCCGGAGGCGATCACCATCATGAGCGCGCGTGCCGGAGGCGAAATCGCTCGCCTGCCGCTGGGCGAGGCCGCCGGCCGCGCGGCTGGCGCCCCCTATTGGGTGATTCATCGCGCCGACCTGCAGACGGCGCTGGCGGGCGAGGCGATGGCGCATCCCGACATCGAGCTGCGGCTCGGCTGTCAGTTCGAGGACGTCGCCGCCCATGCCAAGGGGCTGACGGTGGTGCATCGCCGCGGCAACGAGCGCGCGCAGGACGTGGCGCTGGCGCTGATCGGGGCCGACGGGGTGTGGTCGGCGGTTCGGCATCACCTCTTTCCACAGGCGCGGGCAGAATTCTCCGGCCTCATCGCCTGGCGCGGCACGCTCGATGCGCGGCAACTGCCGCGCGAATTGACCGCCGCGCGGGTGCAGCTCTGGATGGGCCCGGACGCCCATCTCGTCGCCTACCCGATCTCCGCCGGCCGTCAGGTCAACGTGGTCGCGGTGGTGCCGGGCACCTGGAACCGGCCGGGCTGGAGCACCGAGGGCGATCCGGGCGAGCTGAAGGCTGCCTTCGGCCCGCCGCGCTGGCCGGCGACGGCGCGCCTGCTGCTCAATGCGGTCGATGGCTGGCGCAAATGGGCGC
>JBARNF010000753.1:0-2191 GCA_049802835.1 Bradyrhizobium sp. | reverse complement strand
AGATCCAGCATCGAGGTCATGATGTTGCGCGGCAGGCGCGGCGCCGGCTGCTCGCAATATTCCGGATAGCCGGTCTCATATTGCGGCCACAGCCCATGCACGACGAAGGAGTAGGGCCGTCCGCTGCATTGCTGCGAGCGGCTGCCGCGGCCGCCGCGCTCCTCGGCCTCGGCGCAGAAGGACGGCGACCAGGATAGCGAGAGCACGTAGAAGTCGAACGCGCCCGGCGCGTTCTGGCGGCGGTCCTGGGCCGACGCCGGCGCAATGGTGAGCGCGCCGAGCAGCAGGGCAAAACAGGCGAGCGTTGTGGAGACGAGGAAGGCAGGTCGGCGCAGGCAATCGAACATGGCAAACTCCCCGGACTATTCCAGGAACCTACCAGCACTCTGGAACATTTCAAGAACAAAAGCGGCTGCCCGAAGGCAGCCTTTTTGGAAGAAGGCAGCCTTTCAAAAAACAGAGGCAGCCGATCAGAAAGCCGGGATGTCGAATCTCAAGGCTTGGCGGCGCGGCAGGCAGGGTTGAAGGCCCAGTTGCGATCGAGGCCGACGACACAGAACTCGACGCCCTGGTCATAGCCGGCAAAGCCGCCATCCTCGATGATCGAATAGTTGACCGTCCGCACCTTGCCGTCGCTGACCATCACGCTGCCGGTGCAGAAGCGGCGCGGAATGTTGTCGGACTGCCAGGGCCGGAAGGCGATCTCACGGACGTTGGCGACGCCGGTGATCGTCAGCGACGAATTCCAGAACGTGCTCTCCTTGTCCTGGAACCGGGATACGATGGTCGGAATTGCCGCCTCGCAAGGGGCCACCCGGCCTTCATATTTCGGACCCGACAGCCAGAAGTTCATCTCGAGCGGGTTGGCGGCGTGGGCCGGGGCGGTCGCGACCATGGCGGCGAGCAGCGCGCCGCAGGCGGCGCCGAACGTCTTGAAAGGTGTGTTGAAGTCGCGCATGGGCCGTCCGCAAGGCTGATCCGGGAGGGTGGACCGTGCCGCGACTGCCACGGGAGGTCAAGTGCAACGCGGCAACACTCCACGATTAGTCCTGTTAACCCGAGGCCGGTGTTCTTTTCTTGGCGGGACAGGACCTTTAGGATGGCACGCCAGCGCAAAGGAGAATGCAATGCCGATGTTGAAGGACGGGATCGCGAAGGCCCGATTCGTGAAGGCGGCCGGCCTGATGGCCGTGGCGGGGCTGCTGGCTGTCGTGCCGGCCCGGGCCGACGTCGTGCCGGCCTTCAAGGGCAACGACACCGGCGGGATCATCGCCTATCCGCTGGCCCAGACCACCGACGCGCGCCAGCTCGCGGTCGATCACTGCGCTTCCTATGGCAAGGTCGCGAAATTCCTCGCGGTCGATGCGCGCTACGGCGGCTACGTCTCGTTCGCCTGCCGCTGGGTACCCTACGGCTCGGCGCAGCGGCCGTTGCGGACGCTCTACTAATTGCCATCTTTCGACGGCATCGCTCCGACATCGATGAACGATCCGGAACGGGACACATGACCTGCACACGCATTGCCACTGGGCTGTTTGCCTGCTGCCTCTTGAGCGTGACCGCGAGCCATGAGGCCCGTGCCGTCGACCTGCCGGTGCGCAAAGCCGGGCTGTGGGAATTGAAGATGGTCAGGTCCGGCGGGCAACTGCCGGAAATGACCATGCAGCATTGCACCGACGAGACCACCGACAAGGACATGAACAACATGGCCTCGCCGATGGCCAAGCAGGCCTGCTCCAAGCAGGACATCCAGAAGACGGCGACGGGCTACGTCAGCGATTCGGTCTGCTCTATCGGCGGCATGCCGGCCATCGCGCACGCCGTCCCCGATATCAAATCCGCGGCTGCGATGACGGTGACCTCGCATGCGGACATCACCGGCGATTTCAATTCCGCCTATACGATAAAGACGACCTCGCACAGCGAAGGTGGTCCGAGCGGCGTGCCGCGCGACACCACGATGACGGTCGAGGCGAAATGGCTCGGGGCCTGCAAGCCCGACCAGAAGCCCGGCGACATCGTCATGCCCGGCGGCATGAAGATGAACGTCAAGGACATGAACCGGCTGAAGAACCTGATCCCCGGCGTCAAGCAGTAGGTGGTCGAGGCGCCCCTGAATTTACGAAGCAAGCAAGATACGAGCTCATTGCGCCGACGGCGGTGCGCTCCCTCTCCCCGTAAGGACGGGGAG
>JBARNF010000752.1:0-2191 GCA_049802835.1 Bradyrhizobium sp. | reverse complement strand
CGTGTGAAGTCGTCTGGAGAGCCGGATGCGGGAAAGCCGCACGTCCGGTTCGATGAGCGGGGAGCGGAAACGGAACGATGGCGCATGCCCCAAGTCACCGCGCCGCTCCTCGACTCTACCAAAGGCGCGTGAGACGCTGTTAGTTGTCGAGGGCAGTATCACGCGCCGTGCCCACCATCACGTGCGACGCGCAAGCCACGGTGGGCACGCGCCGCCTCACGCCGGCACTTTGCCCACCCTACGGTTCGACATCGTCGAACAGAACCCTCATCACCGCATCGTCATTGCGAGGAGCGAAGTGACGAAGCAATCCAGGGTCGCGCCGAGTATTCAGACTGGATTGCTTCGCTGCGCCGCTGCGCTCGCAATGACGGAGCGCGCTCAGCGTCGCGACAGCTCCAGATTCACGCCCGTGATCTCCGTGCCCGCCGGCCGGATCGACACCGTCTGGCGGCGGCCGCTGGTGGTCAGCGACAGGCCGGCCGAGAACGTCTGGCCGCGTGCCTGCGCCTCGATGCGGTTGCCGACGGCGCGGCCCTCGATCGTGCCGGAGGCATTGTGGCTTGCCTCGCTCCACTGTCCCGAGATCTCGCCGCCGCGATAGGCGACATCGCTGGACAGATCGATGTTGTAGCTGTCGCTGGCGCAGCGGATGTTGAGCCGCAGCTGCTCGCCGGCGCCGCCCACGTCATAGGCCGCGCGGCAGCGCAGCCGCTCCTGGTTGCCGTCGGACATGCTCAGCACGCCGCCGCCGGTCCAGGAGCCTTCCAGCCCCCGGAACGGCGACGCCGGTGCGGCGTGGGCTGCACCGCCCAAAGCGAGGGCGGTCAGCAAAGTGGGGATCGCAAGGCGAGAGGCGCGCATCGTCGGGCTCCGGTTTCATCGTCGAAAATCGTGCGACAACGCAGGAACACCCGATGGGTTCGATCTGTCACCTCAATAATTGATCCGTATCGTTCTGTTTTACGTCACGACAATTTGAGCAGCGCCCGGAGGAAATCTGTCACCGCCTGACGCGCGGCCTCCGCGGCGGCCGGATTGCCGCCGACGTGCGGATCGAACTCGACGCAGGCATCCTGATAGCTGAAAGGCTGTTGCGTCTCGGCATTGAGCAGAACGCCGTTGTCGCCTTCCTTGATGCGGCAGTTGCGCACGGTCTGCGCCTTGGTCGCGATCGCGACCATGTTGGCGCCGAGCAGGCCGAGGTCGAAGCCGTGTGGCGAGTCGGCATATTCGGTCAGTGCTGCGTCGCGGCCCGCAGCCTTCAGCCGCGCGACGAAAGCCTTGCAGGTCGCGACCGGATTGTAGTCGTCCGGGCCGCCGTGAAAGATCCGGATCGGCCGTGCCACCACGTCGGTGTCGCCGAGATAGGTCGTGGCGCAGTCCGGATAGAACGGGATGTAGGCCGCGAACTGCAGCCCTGAATTGTTCCAGCGCTTGTGGAAGCGCTCGAGGCTCGCATACAGCGCCGCCTGGCCGCCGCGCGAAAATCCCATCAGCACGATGCGGTCGGGGTCGACGCGCGGATGCTTCGCCAGCACGTCGAGCGAGTGGTAGATGTCGAGGATCAGGTTCAGCCGGCCGAGCTGCGCCTGGTTGGTGCTGGTCGCGGTGATGCCGCGTCCGGTAAAACCGTCGATCACGAAGGTCGAAACGCCCATCGCGTTGAAGGTGCGGCTCCACGCCGCGATGTTGGCGCCGACGCCGCCAGATCCATGCATCAGAACTACCACCGGCAGCTTGCCGCTGCCCTGCGCGACGCGCAGCTCGCCCACCACCGTGACCGGCTTGCCGTTGTCGTCGCCGGACAGGAATTGCCGGTCTGATAGCGTGAGCGAGGGGATCGGATACAACTCGATCCGGGCGGGCGTGTCCTTCGTGATGCCTTGTGCATTGGCGCTGCCGGCGAGGCCGAGGCCGAGCGCGGCCAGCAGCATCGTCGCGGCCATTGTTGCGATCCTGCGCAGGGGATGCGGACCGCGGTGTGTCGCAGGTGTCAAACTGAAACAAGCGCACGCGGCAAGCACCGCCGGTGCGGCACCAATGTGTCGCTCCATGACCGTCCTCCTGGCTCGCCGCTTGTGGCGCGGCGTTGCAGGCAAGTAGAACGAGGGATCACGAGGCTGTCAAACAGCGTCGTGAGCCGCGCGGAGCGGCAGCGGTGGACAACGCGGCGCGTGGTGCGCTGCGG